>NZ_BAAFZI010000013.1:0-56189 GCF_045862175.1 Lacticaseibacillus salsurae
TGCATCAAGACGATACCTCTTTCATTAATTGTGTAGGAACTTTAATGATAACAGGTCGTATCGACTTGGTGTTTTTTATTTTGTCTGAGTGCTAACGATAGTGGCTAACTTGATTGTAAAACGCGGGATATTAATATTTGTATCTGTAATTCCAAGCAATTTGCGTGTACCCTCTAATTGAGACATCTATTCCAACCTCGTTTATCTTTTGGTTTGGTCGCTTAAAGCATAACACTGGAGGGAGTAGGTGTTTTTGTGTTATCTAAAAAGGCCTAAAACTTCCAGCGTTGAAGTACTCTTCAACACCAAAAATTTTAGACCCATTATTTTGAACTGTTGGTGGCTTTGCTGACAGGCAACCCCCTGATACCTGACCAAATGTTCGTAAACACGAACGATATAATTATTTCGTTGTGATTTCGTCCGCAATTAGCTTGTTTTTGGCCAAAAGGCATGCTAGACTACAATTAACTTATGAAAGCAGGTGACGATTTTGAAAGTCGCGATCGTGATGGGATCTAGTTCTGATTGGCCAACCATGAAGTTGGCCGCCAAGCAGCTTGATGAGTTGGCTATTCCTTACGAAAAGCACGTGATCTCGGCGCACCGCATGCCTGATGCGCTGGCTAGTTTTGCCAAATCTGCCAGTCGCCAAGGGGTCTCGGTGATCATTGCTGGGGCTGGTGGCGCCGCCCATTTACCAGGGATGTTAGCGGCAAATACCACGGTACCGGTGATTGGCGTTCCAGTCAAAACCCGAACATTAAATGGCGTTGATTCATTGCTTTCCATCGTCCAAATGCCCGGCGGCGTGCCAGTGGCCACCATGGCCATCGGCGACGCAGGCGCGACGAACGCCGCGCTGTTTGCCGCCAGCATCTTAGGTGTCAGTGATGCGGATGTCACCAAGCGCTTAGCAGCGTTTCGACAAGCCCAAACCGCCAAAGCTGAAGAAAGCGAGGCTTTGTTAAATGACTAAGCCACTGCTACCACCGGCCACCATCGGCATCGTCGGCGGCGGTCAACTTGGGCGCATGCTCGCCCAGTCTGCCAAGCAAATGGGCTATACCGTCGGGGTGTTAGATCCCACTCCGCAAGCGCCTGCCGGTCAAGTCGCTGATTTTCAGATCCAAGCCGAATACGAAGATGTCGCGGCGTTGATGCAATTGGCCAAACGCTCAGATGTGTTGACTTATGAATTTGAAAATGTCGACTTAGACGCGCTCACTCAAGCCCAACAATATGCGGCGTTACCTCAAGGCACCGAATTATTGCGCATCACGCGCCAGCGGATCACCGAAAAAACGTTTTTGCGCGAGCACGGCATTCCAACCGCTAACTTCGCTGCGGTACCTGATGCCCAAAGCTTAGCCCAAGCCGTTGCAACAGTCGGGTATCCGGCGATTTTAAAAACCACCACTGGCGGCTATGACGGCCATGGTCAACAAGACTTGAATTCACCCGCTGACTTGCCAAAAGGCGAGGCCTTAGCAGCCAAAGCGCCATGTATTTTGGAACAACGCAAAACCTTTAGTCGCGAATTATCGGTGATGGTCACCCAAGATGGCAATGACCAAGTGCGGGTGTTTCCAGTGGTAGAAAATCGCCATGCCCACCATATTTTGCACACCACGATCGCACCGGCGCCGCATCTTAGCGCCACGTTGCAAGCGCAAATCGATCAATTGGCCACCACCATTGCCCAAGCGTTGCATTTACGCGGGGTGTTAGGCATTGAATTGTTTGAAACCGCTGAAGGCATCGTGGTCAATGAATTGGCACCAAGGCCGCATAACTCAGGACATTACAGCATTGAAGCGTGCAACTTTTCGCAGTTTGACGCGCACATCTTAAGCATTTGCAATTTGCCGATCGCGCCGATCAAACTCGAAAAACCAGCGGTGATGCGCAACTTGTTAGGCGATGACTTGACCAAAGCCCGCGCGGCTTGGGCAGATCATCCTGAGTGGCATTTTCATGATTATGGCAAAGCCCAGATCCGTCCAGCCCGCAAAATGGGCCACATCACCGTGTGTGAAGGCGACGATCTATTAAAGGCAGTGCAATTGGAGGGCGACAAGTAGTGGAAAAAACAACAGTCTTATATACCGGTAAAGCAAAACAAATGTGGGCCACTGATGATCCCGAAGTGTTATGGGTCGAATATATGGATCAAGCCACTGCGTTAAACGGCAAGAAGAAAGTGCAGATCGACGGCAAAGGCACCTTGAATCGGCAGATCTCCAGTTTGTTATTTGAAGAACTGAATGCCCAAGGGTTTGCCACCCATTACTTAAAAACCTTAGATGATACCACCATGCTGGTCAAAAAGTGCACCATGATCCCTTTGGAAGCGGTGGTGCGCAACTTCGCTTCTGGGAGTTTTGAACGTAAATTCAAAGTCGAACACTTAAAGCCGTTGGTACCAGCAGTGCATGAATTCTTCTACAAGTCTGACGCGTTAGACGATCCGTTCATCAACAATGAACAAGCCATTGCCTTAGGGTATGCCGATAAAGCGACAATCGACCAGATCCATACCATGTCTGATCAAGTGAATGCCTATCTGAAGCAACGCTTTGCCAAGATCGGGATCGATTTGGTGGACTTCAAATTGGAATTTGGCCGCTTAAGCGATGGGACTTTCGTGTTAGCTGATGAATTATCGCCAGATAACATGCGCTTAGTGGATGAAGCCAGCGGCAATTCCTTGGATAAAGATGTGTTCCGCAAAGACCAAGGCCCACTCACGCCAGTATATGCCAGCGTTTTGAAGCGTCTAAAAGACAGCAAATAACCCCCCCATCGAAAGGAGCCCTATCATGTTTAAAGCCAAGATCTATGTCAACTACAAGCCTTCTGTGCTTGATCCTAAAGCCGAAGTGATCAAAAACACCTTGAGTCGCTTAGGCCAAACCAATGTCAAAGACATCACCGTCGGCAAGTATTTTGAAGTGCTGCTTGAAGGTGATCGTGACGCGGTTGACCAACAAATCGATGCCTTGTGTGATCAAATGTTGGCCAACGTCAACATGGAAGCTTATCGCTACTCGCTTGAGGAGGTTTAACATGTTAGCTGCGGTTTTAACTTTTCCTGGCTCTAATTGTGATGACGACTTGCTTTGGGCAGTCAAAGATATCGCCGGTGCCGACGCTGAGTTGGTGTCAGCCAAAACTGAATCGCTTGATGGCTTTGATGTGGTGTTAGTGCCAGGCGGGTTTTCTTATGGGGATTACTTGCGCAGCGGTGCCATCGCCAAGTTTGCCCCGATCATGCCAGCGTTAAAAGCCTTTGCCGATAACGGCGGGTATGTCTTAGGCATTTGCAACGGATTTCAGATCTTAACGGAAGCCGGCTTGTTGCCAGGGGCATTGCAGTGGAATACCAGTTTGGAATTCATTTGCGAGCCAGAACCGTTGATCGTGGTCAATGAGCAAACTGCTTTTTCCAATCAATATACCAAAAACCAAGCGATCTGCTTGCCGATCGCTCATGGGGAAGGCAATTACTACGCCGACGCTGACACCTTAGCGCAAATCGAAGCCAACCATCAAGTGGTATTTCGTTACGCCAACAATCCCAATGGCTCGCTGAATGATATCGCCGGGCTCACCAATAAAGCCGGCAATGTCTTAGGCATGATGCCACATCCTGAGCGCGCTGTTGAAGCTTTGCTTGGTGGCACTGACGGGTTAGGGGTTTTTGCCTCGTTGATCGCTGCGACGAAAGGAGCTGCCCATGTTGCAAACTGAACTCACCCCAGAACAGATCCGTGACCAAAAGCCTTATTTGCAACTTGGCTTAACGGAAGCAGAATACAACTTATTTGCCCAGCGCTTGGGGCGCTTGCCCAACTACACCGAAATGGGTCTGCAATCTGGCATGTGGAGCGAACACTGCTCATATAAATACTCCAAGCCGATTTTAAAAACCTTTTGGACCAAAAACGACCGCGTGTTGATGGGGCCTGGCGAAGGTGCTGGCGTGATCCGCATTGGTGAAGGCAAAGCCGTGGTGTTTAAAGCCGAATCGCATAACCATCCTAGCGCCGTTGAACCTTATGAAGGGGCGGCCACTGGGATCGGCGGGATCATTCGCGACATTTTCTCTATCGGCGCCAAACCAGTGGCAAGCTTAGACGCGCTGGCTTTTGGTGACGAATTTGATGCCCACAACAAGAACTTGATCGACCAAGTGGTGGCAGGCATCGGCGGATATGGCAATGCCATTGGGATCCCAACGGTTGCTGGGGAAGTCCAATTTGACCCAGGCTATCAAAAAAATCCCTTAGTCAACGCCATGACTGTCGGCGTGATGGATGAAAAAGATATCCAAAAAGGCAAAGCTGCCGGCGTGGGCAACGCGATCATTTATGTCGGCGCCAAAACCGGCCGTGATGGCATCAACGGCGCCTCATTTGCTTCAGCAGAATTCTCGGATGCAGAAGATGCCGATCGTTCGGCAGTGCAAGTGGGCGATCCGTTCATGGAAAAGCTACTCACGGATGCGTGCTTGGCAGTGACTCATGATCACAAAGACGCCTTAGTCGGCATTCAAGATATGGGCGCGGCTGGATTGGTGTCAAGTTCGGCAGAAATGGCCTCTAAAGCCGGTTTTGGCATGACCATGGACTTGGATCTGATCCCACAACGCGAACCTGGGATGACGCCTTTTGAGATCATGTTAAGCGAATCACAAGAACGGATGCTGTTGTGTATCCGCGCCGGATTTGAAGACGAGATCTTGGACTTATTCAAAGGCTATGACCTTGACGCGGTGGTTTGTGGCCGCGTTGAAGCCGGACATCAATATCGCTTGTTGCATCACGGCGAAGTGGTTTGCGACATTCCAGTCAGCTTATTGACTGATGATGTGCCGACTTACACCACAGTGCCGCAAAAACCTGATCGCTTAAAACACCCGGCACCAGATTTTGAACCTGTGATCGAAGACCTAGAAGCCACTTACAAGCAACTTTTGGCGATGCCAAACATTGCCTCAAAGCGTTCGTTGTATCGCCGCTATGACGCGCAAGTGCAAACCAACACCGTGATCGCCCCAGGCGGGGATGCCGGTGTGATCCGGGTGCGCGGCACCCATAAGGCGTTGGCGATGACGGCAGATTCCAATGGTCGCTTGTTGGCCTTGGATCCGGAAATCGGCGGGGCCATCACCGTGGCTGAAGCGGCGCGTAATTTAGTCGCCACTGGTGCAGAACCTTTAGGGATCACCGATTGCTTGAATTATGGTGATCCGTCCAAGCCAGAAGTTTATTATGAATTGCAAGAATCTGCCAAAGGCATTGTGGCCGCAACTAAAAAGTTCAACACCCCAGTGATCTCGGGTAACGTCAGCTTATACAACGAAACCGATCATCACGGGATCCATCCGACCCCAATGATCGGGATGGTCGGGTTGATCGAAGACTTAACGGCGATCACCACGGTAGACTTCAAGCAAGCCGGCGATATTGTGTATTTAGTTGGCCAAACCGGTGATGATTATAACGGCTCAAGCTTGCAATACTTGCAAACTGGCGCTTATGCCGGGCGGTTGACTGGCTTTGATCTTGAGGCTGAAAAAGCGACGCAAGACTTGGTGTTGACGTTGATCCGCAAGCATTTGGTCACCGCCGCCCATGATTTGTCTGATGGCGGGTTGGCCGCGGCGATCGTGGAAATGGGCGCCAAGCGCAATTTGGGGTTGATCGCGGACACTGATCTGACCACCACTCAGTTGTTCAGTGAGACCCAAGGCCGCTTTTTACTCACGATTCGTCCAGAAGCTCAAGCGGCCTTTGAAGCCATCGCCAAAGACCAAGCGGTACAATTTGGCGTGGTGTCGACTGGTAAAGTTGATTTGAAATTGGCAGATGGCGAGCTTCACACTCAAATGTCGCAACTGACCACCATTTACTCGGAGGCCTTAGCATGTGCGCTGAAGTAAAATCATTAAATGAAGAATGCGGAGTCTTTGGCGTTTGGGGCGACCCTCACGCTAATGTCTTGACGCATTTAGGGTTGCACACCTTGCAACATCGCGGCCAAGAAGGCGCGGGGATCGTGGGGTTGACTGATCACGGCTTGCATCGCCATTATGGCTTTGGGTTGGTGTCAGAAGTATTTGCCGATCCTGAATCGATTCGTGCTTTAGCCGGCACTGCGGCGTTAGGGCATGTGCGTTATGCCACCGCTGGCGGGCGCATTTTGGAAAATATCCAGCCATTATTGTTTCGCTTTTCACATGAATCCATGGCGCTGGCGCATAATGGCAATTTAACCAACGCGTTGAGTTTGCGCGATCAGTTGGAACAAAGCGGCGCGATCTTCCAATCGACTTCTGATACGGAAGTGTTGATGCACTTGATCCGCCGGTCAAAAGCTGGAGATTTCAAAGCGCAAATGATCGAGGCGTTAAATCAAGTCCACGGTGGGTTTGCTTTTGAGATCTTAACGGAACACGCGCTGTACGCGGCAGTTGATCCGAATGGCTTTCGGCCCTTAGTCGTGGGCAAACTTCCTAGCGGCGGGTTTGTGATCTGTTCAGAAACCGCGGCATTAAACGCTGTCGGCGCAGAATTTGTCCAAGATGTCCAGCCTGGTCAGTTGATCGTGATCGATGATGCCGGATTACACGCGCAACAGTACACGGAAAATACCCAATTGGCCGTTTGTTCAATGGAATATATTTACTTTGCCCGCCCAGATTCAGAGATCCATGGCGTTTCTGTGCATGAAGCGCGGGTGAAAATGGGTGAGCGCTTGGCGCAAGAACAACCTGCGGATGCTGACATCGTTGTCGGCGTCCCTAATTCTAGCTTATCTGCAGCCTTGGGTTATGCGCGCGCGTCAGGGATCCCTTATGAAATGGGTTTGATCAAGTCCCAATATATCGCGCGGACATTTATTCAACCCACCCAAGCGCTACGTGAACGCAGCGTGCGCATGAAGTTGTCGCCAGTTAAAGCAGTAGTCGCCGGCAAGCGCATCGTCTTAGTGGATGATTCGCTGGTGCGTGGCACCACGGCCATTCAACTGGTGCAATTACTCAAAGACGCTGGTGCCAAAGAAGTGCATTTGCGCATCGCTAGCCCGCCACTGCGCTTCCCATGTTTTTATGGCATCGATATTCAAACCACGCGAGAACTCATGGCCGCCAATCACAGCATTTGTGAAATGCGTGATCTGCTTGGTGCTGATTCGTTGGCCTTTTTATCCGTGGACGGGTTGGAACAAGCTGTGGGGTTGCAAACTGACGCCCCGAATGGCGGCTTGTGTGTGGCGTATTTCACTGGTGTTTATCCCACCAAGCTCGATGATTATGAAAAAACCTTGCATCAAGAGTTATCCAAGCTCCAGATCAATATTGCGGAGGTTTCAGCATGAGTTTTGATTATAAAAGCGCTGGTGTCGATGTCGACGCCGGAAATGAATTGGTGCATCGCATCGCGCCAGTCGCCAAAGCCACGCAAAATGCCAATGTGTTAGGCGATCTTGGCGGGTTTGCCGCCGCGTATCGTTTGCCTGAGATCGATCAGCCGACTTTGGTTTCAGCCACTGATGGCGTCGGCACGAAATTGTTATTGGCACTGCAATGTGATCAACATGACACCATCGGCATCGATTTGGTGGCGATGGTCGCCAATGACTTGTTGGCTGATGGCGCCAAGCCGTTATTTTTCTTGGATTATCTGGCTTGTGATCAACTGGATGTGGATCAAGTCGAAACCATTGTTCGCGGCATCGCTTATGGCTGTGAAATGGCGGGCATGGCGTTGATCGGTGGCGAAACTGCGGAAATGCCTGGCATGTACCCGCAACATCATTATGATCTGGCAGGCTTTGCTGTGGGATTAGCTTCACAAGCTAGATTATTGCCTCAAGGCGTCAAAGCTGGCGATCAATTGATCGGCTTGCCTAGCTCTGGGGTGCATTCCAACGGCTTTTCTTTGGTCCGCCGGTTGCTGGCAGAAACTAACTTGGCCTCAATGCCGTTGACTGATGGTACTGAAATCACCACGGCGTTATTGGCGCCGACGCGCATTTATGTCAAAACCGTTTTGCCGCTGATCCAAGCCGGCTTGATCCATGGCGCGGCGCATATCACTGGCGGCGGATTTGAAGACAACGTGCCGCGGATGTTACCCAAAACGCTGGCGGCAGCTTTTGATGCCAAAGCTTGGCAATGGCCAGAATTGTTCACGCGTTTGCAACAAGCAGGTGATTTGAGTTTGGCCACGATGCGCCGGACGTTCAACTGTGGGATCGGCATGGTCTTAGCAGTCGATCCTAAAGACGTCGCGACTGTGTTAGCGCAAAATCCCCACAGCAAAGTCATCGGTTCTGTGGTTGAACGCACGCAAGACGCAGTGGAATGGAGATAGCCATGAAACAAATCATCGTCTTTGCGTCAGGTAGTGGCACCAACTTCCAAGCATTACAAGATTATTTTCAAACTTCACATGAGGTCAACATTGCCTTGTTGGTGTGTGATCATGCGGATGCTTATGTGTTGCAGCGCGCCAAAGTTGCCGGCGTGCCAACGCTGGTGATCAATTTCCGCGATTATGCCAATAAAGCCGAAGCTGAACAAGCCATACTGGACAAGTTGCCAGCTTGTGATTTAATTGTCTTAGCAGGGTACATGCGCATTATTGGACCAACGTTGCTCGCGGCTTATCCTGATCGCATCGTCAACTTGCATCCGGCCTTATTACCGAGTTTTCCTGGGCGCACTGGGATCCAAGATGCCTATGATTACGGGGTGAAAGTGACTGGCGTGACGGTGCATTATGTCGACGCTGGGATCGATTCTGGGCAGATCATTGCCCAAGAGCCGGTGCGCATCAAGCCTGGCGAAACAGTTGCGCAACTCGAAGCGCGGATCCATGCGGTGGAACATGTCCTCTTGCCACAAACGGTTGCCACATTACTCAAATAAAGGAGCGAATAGCGTGAAACGTGCATTGTTAAGTGTGTCTGATAAAACTGGATTGGTTGAATTTGCCCAAGGCTTGATCGCCCGCGGCTTTGAATTGGTGTCCACAGGTGGCACTCATCGGGTCTTGGAAGAAGCCGGTGTAGCGGTGACGCCAGTGGATGCGGTGACGGGTTTTCCGGAAATGTTAGATGGTCGCGTCAAGACCTTACATCCTAAGATCCATGCCGGCATTTTAGCGCGCCGCGACTTGCCAGCGCATATGGAAGCGTTAAAAGCCCATGACATCACCCCAGTCGATGTGGTGTGTGTGAACTTGTATCCTTTTGCAGAAACCATTCAAAAATCCGGCGTCACCCGCGCTGAAGCCATTGAACAAATCGATATCGGCGGGCCTTCTGCGCTGCGCGCCGCTGCTAAAAACAGCGATTCGGTTTGGGCTGTGGTAGATCCTGCTGATTATGACGCCGTGTTAGCAGGCATCGATGCCGACGACGCAGACTTGCGAAAGCGTTTGGCAGCTAAGATCTTTGCCACCACTGCCGCTTATGACGCGCAGATCGCCGCTTATTTAGATCCCGAACCATTCCCAGAAACTTTCACCCCAACTTACACCAAGCGCCAAGCTTTGCGTTACGGCGAAAATTCCCATCAACAAGCCGCTTTTTATGCCGCGCCTGATGCGCCAGCTTCTAGTTTGGCCAATGCCAAGCAGTTGCACGGCAAGGAATTGTCTTACAACAACTTTAAAGACGCTGACGCCGCGCTGACCATGGTCAACGAATTCAAAAAGCCTACCGTGGTCGCCGTCAAGCACATGAACCCTTGCGGCATTGGCCAAGCAGATACGATCGAAGGGGCTTGGGACAAAGCGTATGCCGCAGATTCGATGTCCATTTTTGGTGGGATCATTGCCTTGAACCGCAATGTGGATCTCGCCACGGCTGAAAAAATGCACGCGTTGTTCTTAGAGATCATCATGGCGCCAAGTTTTGATGATGATGCTTACGACGTGTTAGCCAAAAAGAAGAACTTGCGCATTTTGACGGTACCATTAGCCAAAGCGACTGAAGTGCCACACATTGAATCGATTTCCTTAGTCGGCGGGCTGTTGCGGCAAACTAGCGACGACGCGGTGGAAACGGCAGACGACTTGACTGTGGTGACGCAAGTGCAACCAACTCAAGCGCAAATCGACGCTTTGTTATTTGCCCAACAAGTGGTCAAGCATGTGAAATCCAACGCGATCGTCATCGCCAAAGATGGGCAAACCTTAGGCATTGGCGCTGGGCAAATGAATCGGATCGGCTCCGTTGAGATTGCTTTGAAGCAAGCCCAAGAAAACCCTGAATTTGCTGGTGCCGTGATGGCTTCTGACGCCTTTTTCCCAATGGATGACTGTGTCGATTATGCCGCCAAGCACGGCATTCGGGCGATCATTCAACCAGGCGGCTCGATTCGCGACAAAGATTCGATCGCCATGGCCGACAAATATGGCATCACCATGGTCACTACCGGCGTGCGGCATTTCCGGCATTAATAAGGAGGCAAATATGGTCAATGTATTGGTGATCGGCAATGGCGCAAGAGAAAGTGCGTTGGGCCAAGCATTTTTAAAGTCACAAGCCGTTGAACAAGTTTATGTGGCCCCTGGTAATGCCGCCATGGCGCTACTTGGGTTGACGGTGTTGCCCTTAGGCGAAGCTGATTTTTCCAATTTGATCCAATTTGCCAAAACCCATGTGGCGCTGACTTTTGTTGGTCCCGAAGCCCCCTTGGCAGCAGGCATCGTGGATGCGTTTCAAAAAGCAGACTTGCCGATTTTTGGACCAACGCAAAAACTCGCCCAATTGGAATCGAGCAAACAATTTGCCAAAGCGTTCATGCAACGCCACCATTTGCCAACTGCGCAAGCGCAAGTGGTCAACAGCCAAGCAGAAGCACTAGCGGTATTGGCCAAATATGGCGCACCGATCGTGATCAAAGCTGACGGTTTGGCAGCTGGCAAAGGTGTGACCGTGGCGCAAACCGTTGATGCCGCCAAACAAGCGATCACCAATTTGTACACGGGTCATCCGCAAGCCTCAGTGGTGATCGAAGAATATTTGACTGGTCAAGAAGCGTCAGTGTTGGCTTTGTTCAATGGGATGACGCATGTGTCGTTTCCGCTAGCTCAAGATCACAAACGCCGCTTTGACGGTGATCTTGGCCCAAATACTGGGGGCATGGGGGCCATCAGCCCAGCGCCGCAGTTTTCTGCAAGCCAACAAGCCCAAGCGCAAGCGTTGATCGATCAAACGCTCGCCGCGATGGTCGTGGATGGCTTATATGGCAATGGCGTGTTATATATCGGCTTGATGTTTACCAAAGCCGGCCCAAAGATCTTGGAATACAACTTGCGCTTCGGCGATCCGGAAACTCAAGTGTTGTTGCCGCAAGTGCAAAATGATTTTTACCAATTAGTCAGCGACTTGATGCATGACCAAGCCGATCAACTGCAATTAGACGGCCAAACGTATTGTGGGGTGGTGGCAGCCAATCCGGGTTACCCAACTGACACCAGTCAACACCTGCCGTTGATCGTGCCAGATGCCACGCAACGCCAGTATTGGTATCCAGCTGGGGTGCGTCAAGGCACCAATGGCTTGGAATCAACAGGCGGGCGGATCTTCACAGTGGTCGGCAGCGGTGCTGACCTCGCCGCGGCACAAAAACAAGCTTACGCGCGCTTAAAGCCGCTACTAGGGGCTTTGGCTGATCGGCAGGATATCGGTTTCCATGCCTTGGGTCAATGATCAAGCCAGCTACTACATCTTGTAGTAGCTGGTTTTATTTTCCCATATCTGGCCCATTTATGGTATGATAAGCGCATACGTGAATGGAGTGAAAGTCGTGTCAAAAATGCATTTGGATGGTCAAAGTTTACAACAAGCAGTGAAGTTGCCTAACGATCCTTATCCTAAAGAATGGTTAGCAAAAGATCTGTCTTTAGGGTATGTGGCAGATTACAAACCGTTTAATTTCGTGGATGGCGAAGGGGTGCGGTGTAGTTTGTATGTCTCAGGGTGTAAATTCAATTGCCCAGGATGTTACAACAAAGTGGCACAAAACTTCCATTATGGTCACCCGTACACCCAAGCACTGGAAGATCAGATCATTGACGATCTCAGCCAGTCGTATGTCCAAGGGTTGACGTTGCTTGGTGGGGAACCTTTTTTAAACACCCAAGTTTGCTTGAAGTTGGTCAAGCGCATTCGGCAAGAATTTGGCCACGACAAAGATGTGTGGAGTTGGACTGGCTACAAATGGGATGAGTTAATGGCAGATTCTGACGACAAGTTGGAATTGTTGGGCATGATCGATGTTTTAGTTGACGGGCGCTTTTTAGAAGCGCAAAAAGATCTCACGTTGCAATTTCGCGGTAGCGCCAACCAACGGATCATTGACGTGCCGGCGAGTTTAGCAGCTGGTGAAGTGAAGATCTGGTCGAAGCTGGTGCGTTAAGCGCCTCATCACAAAAGCAGGCCCCATCCGCTTGGATGGGGCCTTTTGCGTGGGCGGATCAGCGCGATAGCGGCTGATCAGTTAGCTGGCTGGCATTTTGGCCATAATATTGTAAATGTGGGAAGTGAATGGTGACGGCGGTGCCCACTTGGGGTTTGGAGGTGATCGATAAATGATGCCCTAACTTTTGGGTGAGCTGATCGGCTAAGTATAAACCCAAGCCGGTGGATTTTGACTCGGCGTTGCGGCCATTGGTGCCAGTGAAGCCTTTTTCAAAAACGCGATGGCACTCGTCTTCAGCAATGCCGATGCCAGTATCGGCAATGGTCAAGGTCACCTCATCTGGGCTTTGGGCGATGGTCGCGGTGATCTTGCCGCCAGCTGGGGTGTATTTCAACGCGTTGGAAAACAGTTGCATCAAAATAAAGCGTAGCCATTTGGCATCAGTGGTCACCACCGCATCGCTGTTTGGCGATTCAAACTGCAAATGACCATCGATAAACGCGTTGCGATTATCTACTGCCACCTCATTGACGACTTGAGTGAGGGAATAATCGTTCAATAAGTAGTCTTTGGAAAAAGAATCCAAGCGCGAATAATACATCACTTGTTCGACGTAATGATCCATGCGATCGAGCTGTAAACTCAACTGCGATAACGCGTCTTCTGGGGCGTCATCTTCCAAACTGTCCACCAGCAAGTTGCTGGCGGCAAGCGGGACTTTGATCTCATGCACCCATGAATCGATGAAAGCTTGTTGGTCGCGTTGCGTGGCGATCACTTGCGATAAGCTGTGGCGATGGGCTTGCAGCAGCTGATTTAAGGCTTTGGCGATCACCACTTGCGCGCGCGTACCTGATTCTTCAAGCGGCCAATCTAACGCTTCAGCGCCAGCGCTCAAGCGCGCTTGCCAAAGCTTTAACCAACGTTGGTTGCGTTTGTAGTCCAACCACAAGCAACCGGCAAAAAATAATGTGACCAGTAGCGCAATGTAGCCTAATGTATCCACATGTACCAAGTGTCTGGGGTCCAACCATAACCCACCGCACAACAGCAACAACCCCAATGCATATGCCACCAAGTGCAAGCGGTGGTCCACTAAATAATCTCTTAATCGCATCTTTGCCTCTTAATTGATGATATAGCCACTGCCAACGCGTGTTTGAATGTAATCCGGCAAGCCAGCATCCGTGATTTTTTTGCGCAGGCGGTTGATATTAACGGTCAAGGTGTTGTCATCAACAAACCGCGCATCTTGCCACAAGGCTTTGAGTAAATGTTCGCGCGATACCACATGACCATGTGCGCGCAACAAGATCTGAAGCAGCTTGTATTCATTTTTAGATAAGTTGATGGTGGTGTCGTTGACGATCGCGGCGCCGTTTTCAATGTCTAAAGTCAAGCCGTGATGCGACAAGCTTTGACTTTGCCCATCCGTATAATTATAAGTCCGGCGCAATAAGGCGTTGATCTTGGCGATCAGCACTTCCATGGCAAATGGCTTGTTGACAAAATCATCGGCGCCTAAGTTCATCGCCATCACCATATCCATGTTGGTGTTGCGACTGGAAATAAAGATCACCGGCACTTGCGAATGGGCGCGGATCTGTTGGACCCAATGATACCCGTCGTAAACTGGCAAGTTGATATCTAGCAATACCAAATGGGGCTGTTCGGCGACGAATTGTTCATAAACTTGCGCAAAATCTGTCACTTTGACGGCGCTAAGTTGCCATTTGCGCAGTGCTTGGGCAATCAATGTGGCAATGGTTTGGTCATCTTCGACGATCATGATCTTAAACATAACTACCTCCACCAGCTAAATGCTTTAAGTTGATTGTACCAGATGCCAACTGGCAAACAAGTTTGGTATGATGAAAGGGTATGGGAGGTGGCTGACATGCGGATGGTCAAAGTCGATCATTTGACAAAAATTTATGGGCATCGCTTTAACCGCGTGACGGCGCTGAATGATTTGAGTTTTGGCGTCGACGCTGGGGAATTTGTTGGGATCATGGGGCCAAGTGGGGCAGGTAAATCCACTTTGTTGAATATTTTAGCCACCATGGACACGCCGACTGCAGGCGGGGTTTGGATCCAAAAAACAGATCTCACCACCATGTCCAAAACGCAAAGTGCAGATTTTCGCCGCGAGCAGTTAGGCTTTATTTTCCAAGATTTTGATTTGTTGGATGATCTGCCGGTTTCTGCTAATATCACGTTGCCTTTGACCTTTGTGCCGCCGGTGCCAAAAGACTTAGATCAGCGCTTGCAAAATGTCGGACAATTATTGGGTTTGCTGCCATTGATGCAGCGCTACCCGGCACAGTTGAGTTTAGGTCAGCGCCAGCGGGTAGCCGCAGCTAGAGCGATCATCACCCATCCGCGCTTGGTGTTAGCCGATGAGCCGACTGGTAGTTTGGATTCGCTGGCGGCAACGGAATTGTTGCGTTATTTGGCTAAGATCAACTTGGAAGCTGATACCACGATCTTAATGGTGACGCATGATGCGTTTACGGCCAGTTTTTGCAATCGGATCATTTTCATTCGTGATGGGGCGTATTTTGCAGAAGTCACACGGCATGGCAGTCGCCAAGATTTCTTTAACAAGATCATTGATATGCAAGCATCGATTTCTGGAGGGCGGCGGCAGCATGTGGACTCAAACCAAAACTGATCTGCACCGGCATCGGGGGATGCACCAGATCTTTGCGGTGGTGTTAGGGCTATTGGTGGCCGTGATGTATGCCGTGGCGGCGTTGATCGAAGCGCATGACTTGTTGCACACCATCGGCAAAGGCAGTGACGTCACCAGCTTTTTTCCTGGGGCGTTAGTGATCGTGTTAGTGGCGATGATGCTTTTTTCGGTGATGTTTATGGTGTATCTCAACGGGTTGCTCACGGCTAGGCGCGAAGGTGAGTTTCAACTTTATCGGCGCTTGGGGATGCCACAGTGGCGCTTAAATGGCGCGTTGGTGTTAGAAACGCTGATCTCAGGTAGCGCCGGTTTAGGCGGCGGCTTGCTTGGCGGGATCGTGATCTCCAAATTGTTGGCCATGGCGTTGGTGCGGTTGGTGGATAGTCACCAACCCGTCGGCTTATTGTTCAGCCCAGTGGCCATTGGTGAAGTCGCCGGCATGGTATTGGTCTTATTGTTGGGACTCGGCGGCTTGCGGGCGATCAGCGCCAGTGGACGAGAGTTGACCACCAAAAGCCGACCTTTAGCCCAACAAGCCGTAGTCCAGCCGCTGACGGCGCCTATGGTGATCGGTGCGCTCATTGGCTTGGTGTTGTTAGGGTGGGCCACTTGGGTGTTAGGCGGGTTATTTATTTGGACCAGTCGCTTTGTGGCTTGGTTTGGAAGCACGATGGGCTTGTCTGCTTTGGCATTGGGGTTGATCTTCGCCGAGTTGATCGGGGTTTATTTGATCTATGCATGCTTGTTGCCGAGCTTGATCGTGATCCATTTACACCGCCGCCCGCAGATGCCGGCCAAACATTATTTGTGGCTAGTGACCATGTACAAACGTTTACGCATGAATACCCAGTCGCTGTGGTTGACCACTTGGCTGACCACCGTGACGTTGGTGATGCTGGGAAGTGCCGCGATGTTATATCAATTCGGCCAAGCCATGGTCGTGCAACAAGTTTCGCAATCGATTTTGACCACCCAAACAGGCCAAGCTGTGGTGCAACAACACGTGTCTGCTCAAGCCGTTAAGCACACTTGGCAGTTGCCGACTAAATTAGTGGCTGGGCAAGCCAAACTGCGCATGCGCAACAATGCTGATAAACCAGAGCATTCGATTTATCAAGTGATCGCCCAAAGTGATTATCAAAATCTGCGCTTACATCAACCTAAATTGCCAGCGATTTCTTTGACCGCAAACCAAACAGTGATGATCATGATCGGCCAAGCTTATTATCAAGCCAAAGGCATCGGCGGCTGGAACAATGCGGGCCGCTTAGTCACGTTGATGCCCACGCATCAACAACTGACCTTAAAGCGCATCACCAACCAGTTTCCGTTAGGCGCAGCTGGGTATTTTGATCGCGCGTTGGTGGTCAGCGATGCCACTTATGCGCGCTTAAAGGCACCGGTGGACACGTTGATCGGCATTCAGTTGAAAAAATCGGCGCGTCGCCGCATTGAATCGGCTTTGGTGAAAAACGATCGCCATGACTATGTCAGCTTGGATCAGGCCACACAAACTGGTCAACAGCCAGTGCGCGTAGTCAAAGCGTCAGCGCATGCCACTTTGGCGCGGGATGCGATCAGCTTGCGGCGGCCAGCGTTACATGAAATGCGTGTCGTGTTTGGCTTTTTGTTGTTTATCATGACGCTGTTAGGGGTGGTATTTATGGTCGCCACTGCCAGCATCCTATTATTGAAGCAATTGGTTTCGGCACGCAGCACTCAACAAGCCAAAACCACGCTTCGCCGGTTAGGCATGCCGGCAGAAGACTTAGCGGCGCTACAACGCTGGCAAGTGGTGGCGGTGTTTGGCTTGCCTTTAGGCGTCGGCAGCTTTAATGCGCTGCTGGGGATCCGCTTGTTGCAACTGGTATTAGACGGGTCGCCAAGTTCGTCAGTGGCAATTGCCTTTGGCGCGTATGCGTTGGTGTATATCGGGTTTGCGTCAGTGACGGCGATGCGTTTGAATCGCATGTAACAAAAAACCTCAAGCCAAGCGATCCGATCGGGTTGCTTGGTTTGAGGTTTTTTTGCGCCGAGTATGTGGTGGCAGCGGTTAGTTCGTCGCAGAAGTTGCGGCTTGAGCTTGTTCGTCATCAGTATCTGGGGCATTTGGTGAGATCACTTGATAGTTGGCATCATGATAGCCTAAGCCTTTAGCGGCGCGTTCGGCGAATTTGTTGACAGGTTGCCACAAAGGGGTAGATTTTGAGGCAAACACGTCCAACGTGCGCTCCCATTGGCTGATCACCAAATAGTCGCGCTCTTTGGCTTTTTTGACCAGCAAACCTAAAGCCAAGTTGCCTTGTAATTGCTCACGTTGTTTTAACAAAGCTTTGAATTGGTCGATGAACACTGGGGCTTCATCATCAGTCAAGCGAAAATAAGCCAGTTGAATAAAGCCTTGATCTTGGATGTCGCCACCCATGGCCAAAGGGTCATACACCATTGGCGCAGCAAATCGGACTTGGCCATGCACATCCAATAAGCCGTAATTTTGCCCTTTAGCTAGTGGTTTCATCAATAATAATGGCGTTTGTTCTGAATTAAAAAAGGTTTTGAGAAAACGCTTAGTCCCTAAAACGATTTGTACCCGATCAGTCATTTTACCACCTCCAGTTCTATTATAGCGTTTACAAGACGGTAACGCTTGGGTTCTTACAATTTTTTAATATTGGTCAAGTTTAGCAGGATGTTGTATGCTGAAAATATCATGAAAGGATGAAGATAATGAAACTGACGATCCTAGGATATTATGGTGGCTACCCTGATCACGGCGTCGGCACCAGTGCGTATTTGGTGCAAAGCGGGGACTTTAACTTATTGATGGATGTCGGCAGTGGCGCGTTGTTGGCATTGCAACAAGTGCTGGATCCCAATTTATTGGATGCCGTCTTGTTGACGCATTATCATCATGATCACATGGCTGACTTTGGCGTGTTGCAGTATTACTACCAGTTGCACTCAGGTCAAAAAAAACATTTGCCACTACCAGTCTACGGCCACACCAAAGATCCGTTGAATTTTGCAGCGTTGACGTTTGGCGATTTCACCAAAGGCTTTGGCTACACGCAAGATACGACGCTAGATCTGGGGCCATTCACCTTGACGTTTTTGGAAACCGAACATCCGGTTCCTGCCTTTGCGGTGCGCATTCTTGAAAAAGCCACGGGCAAGGTCTTAGTCAATACCGCAGATACGCGCGCTTTTGCCGGGTTGGCACCATTTGCCCAAGATGCCGATGTGTTGTTGGCCGATACGAATTTCTTGGCTGATAAACCGGCACCGCGTTGGCATTTAACGGCGCCACAAGCTGGGGAACTGGCGCAAGCCGCCAACGTCAAACAGTTGGTGTTGACCCATTTGCCACAAGAATTATCACTTAATTTATTAAAACAACAAGCGCAAGCGACTGCCGGGGCGCGTCCAGTCACCTTGGCCTCGGAACAGTCCGTTTTCAATATCTAATAGATATAAAATATATTTCTAATCATACGTCGGCTGAAAAATGGCCGGCGTATTTTTAGTTATTTTACGCGCAGTCGCACAACATCTAGTATACATGTGCAAAAATACACAGTTACATTATTTTTACATTAGTTCATTTTTATGAATGAAAAGTTTTCGAAAATGATTGTTTTTTCGATATCACTACGCATATAATTAAATATATAGAAACCGCATTCAATCAAAAAGGAGTGATACTTATGGCGGTCACCTTATATACATCAACTGGTTGCAGCTCGAGTCGCAAAGCCCGCGTCTGGTTGGAAGACAATCATATCCCGTTTATCGAACGCAACTTGGATACCGACAAGATCACACGCGAAGAGATCCAACATTTATTGGTGTTGTCAGAACGCGGCTTTGACGATATTGTTTCCGTTCGCTCAAAAGCGTATTTGCGCTTAGGGGTCACCCCAGATGACTTGACCACTGCGCAAATGATCAACTTGATTTTGCATGACCCGCATTTGTTGCGGCGGCCGATCATTGTGGATGAACGGCGGGTACAAATCGGCTTTCATCCTGATGAGATCCGGCGTTTTTTGCCTCGGGATGTGCGGGCAATGGCCTTGCAACAAGCCCAGCTGTTGGCCGGGTTTTAAGCATGGCAAAGTCACTTTTCAGCGGTTGAGACGCCCTAGGCATCTTGGCCGTTTTGTGGTGTTTTCAGCCAAGCGACTGTAACCAGCAGGTGACGTCAAACACAATTATTTTGCATTCAGAAACTCATTGCTGTACACTGGCGTAATGTTATAATGTCTGTAGTTGACGAAGGAATTCGTCTAAAGTGAGGTGCAGCAATCATGAAAATGGAACGCATCGACGATAACACGATCCGCGTTTTGTTAGGGAATGATGACTTGGCGCAACGTGGGATCACCGTGTTGGACTTGCTCGGCAACCATGACCAAATTGAAAGTTTCTTCTATAGTATTTTGGATGAAGTCGATGAAGACCACAGCTTCTCCAACAACGCTGCCGTGACCTTTCAAGTCATGCCAAGTCAAGCTGGCTTGGAGTTGTTGATCAGCAAGAATGTTGGCGACCAAGAAAGCGATGATCCAGACGGCTTGGACGATCCTCAAGACGTGCCGGAATTTATTCGGCGCCAGTTGATGGCTACCGATACTGGGGACGATCAAAGCGCAGTTGATGAAGGCAGCTTCATTGATGCCGACGGGACCAAACTGCATGAAACGGTGTTGAAGTTAGGCAGTTTTGAAGATCTGATCAGCTTAGCCAAGATCTTGCGCTTAGAAGGGGCCTCTAGCGACTTGTATCAATACCAAGGTGATTATTATTTGGTGTTGACTTTCTATCACAATCAAATTTCTGATCAAGAAATGCGCGACCAACTGGCCGTGGCAATGGAATATGGCGATCGCTCATCAGTATCTTCGGCAAAGCTGTCCGAATATGGGCACCATGTGATGGCCACCAGTGCGTTGGAAACAGCGCGTTACTATTTCAAATAAAGCAGTTAAAGACAAGTTGCGGCTTGTCTTTTTTGATGCGCACAAAAAAACAGGCGCAGCCTGTTTTGAAATGCTTATTAAAGCGTGTGCAATTGGCCACGGAAATCGGCCAAGGTGTCATAACCTTTGGCTGCCATCACTGCCGTTAGTTCTTGACTCAAACGACTAAAGCAAGCCACGCCTTCGACTTGTAACACTGTGCCAAGTTGCACCATGTCAGCGCCGCATAAGATCAAGTCGTACACATCGCGGCCGGTGGTCACGCCGCCAGTGCCGACAATGGCAATGTCGTCGCGCAAGCGTTGGCGAAAAGCGCGCACATTGGCCAACGCGATCGGCTTGGCATATGCGCCACCGATGCCACCAAAGCCACCTTTAGGCCGGATCAACGCCGTGTCGGTAGCGGGATCGATCATCAAGCCGTTGCCTAATGAATTGATCGAGTTGATAAAGGTCAGCGGGAAGCGATTGAGCAAAGCGGCCATTTGATCGAACTGGGCCAGATCAAAAAACGGCGGTAACTTGACGCCAGCTGGCTTGGTGAAAATCTTGAACAAGTCAGTGAGGATCTTTTCAGTGGTATCAAAATCGTAAGCGATCTGCGGCTTGCCGGGAACGTTGGGACAAGACAAGTTGAATTCAGTCAAGCCCGTGAAGTCGCTGGCTTCGATTTTTTCGGCCAAAATGCTGTAGTCATCTGGGCTCATCCCAGAAACCGAAATGAAGATCGGGTGATCGGGGTGCTCAGCTTGAAAGGCCACGGCATAGTCGAGGTAATAATCGAGGCCTTGGTTGGGTAACCCCATGGAGTTGATGCTACCTAGCTCCAATTGGTGATAGCGCGGTTCAGGATTGCCAACGCGCGCCTTGGGGGTGCCGGATTTGGTCACGAAGCTGCCAGCTGGGCTTTGATACAGCTCATCTAATTCTTGGGTGGTCATACAATGGACCCCACTGGCATTCATTAACACATTATCGAAGTGAAAATCGCGGATCTGGGTTGCTAAACTGATCAATGCTGCCACTCCTTTGGTTGACGTCGCCTAACTGACCCTTTGTCAGCTTTCGGCCTTGGCCAATATTAAACCACATTTTAGCAGGTTTGCCTAGTAATTTGCGCATAAAAAAAGTCGATACAATTATATTGTTCGGCTTTTACGTATCTATGAATTTGCGGCTTCGCGTGCTTGTTTTTGATGATGGACCAACTTCGCCAATTGACTGGCTTTACGGCGAATTTCTGCAGGCGGTGCTTGCGGCAAAGTGAAGTGGGTGACCATTTTATGCGGGTCGAAGTCTGAGGTGACACTGACCAGCGAATAAAAAACATTCTCGTCTTTGGCTTTCGGCAGTGTGGTCAAGCTGTAAGCCGTCAAGGCGGCTTCATCTTTAGGCAAGTGACTTAAAAAGTCCGCCAACACGCGGTAGGAGTAATAAACGGCTTCTTCATAGGTGGCCCCAACGGCTTGGGCTTGCGGGATATTAACAAAGCTGATTTGATAGCCATGCGCGGTTTTTTCGTTGCGCGCGGCAAAATAGTAGCGTCGGGTGTTGTCTGCCATTCTCGTCACTCCTTTGGGTCGTTTCGTTTTAGGCATAGTAAAACGATCGTTTCTGCACACTATTATAACACGGTTAAAATTATGAGCAAGTATATGAGTAAATTTTAATATTCACAGGAATGCCACGATTTTCAGGCAGGTGTTAATGCAGGGTAAACAAAGCGCTTGATTTGCGGGTTTTCACCGCATGGGCTCAGGCAACTGACGCAAATGCGTGATTTGCTAAAATTTCGACTTGTCAAAATCGAACCTGCTTGCTATACTAGTAAACGTTGTTGCGGTTGTAGTTTAGTGGTAAAACTCCAGCTTCCCAAGCTGGCGTCGCGAGTTCGATTCTCGTCAACCGCTGCAGAACTGACGCGAGCATCGCGTCAGTTTTTTATTTGATCAGGAAGATCCTAGCGAAACCGTTTCAGTGAGGCTGCGGGTGGTGTGAGCAGTTACGGGTCAATAGAGGCGCACCTGAGCAAACAGTTCAATATCGAGTGGACAAATTTGTCAATGAGAGTGGTACCGCGGGGAAACTCGTCTCTTGCAGAAGTTTTTGCAAGGGGCGAGTTTTGTCGTATCAAGGAGGAAAATATGGACTTCAAACAACAAGTCGTATCAGCGTTAAGTCAAGCTTTAGGAAATGATCTGCCAGTCGATCAGATCACCCAATTGTTAGAAACACCCAAGACGTCAGATCTTGGCGATTATGCGTTCCCAACCTTTGCGTTGGCTAAAGTTTATCGCCAAGCGCCAAAAATGATCGCCGCCAACTTAGTCGAAAAAATCGACGCGGAACCGTTTGAAGCCGTTAAAGCCGTCGGTGGTTACGTCAACTTCTTCTTAGACAAAGTTAGCTTCGCCCATGATACGTTGACCAGCATCGCCAAAGATCCTGAACATTTTGGGGATCAACAATTAGGTAGCGGCAATGTCCCCATCGACATGTCCAGCCCTAACATCGCCAAGCCTATGTCGATGGGGCATTTGCGTTCAACGGTGATCGGCAATGCGTTGGCCAACATTTTGACCAAAGTCGGGTACTCGCCGATCAAGATCAACCATTTAGGCGACTGGGGCACCCAATTTGGGAAGCTGATCGTGGCGTACCGTAAGTGGGGATCTGAAGCTGACGTCAAAAAAGACCCGATCCATTACTTGGTGAAGTATTATGTCCAATTCCATGAAGAAGCGGAATCCGATCCAACTTTAGATGACCAAGCGCGCGCGGTATTCAAACAACTTGAAGACGGCGATCCTGAAGTCCACCAACTGTGGTCATGGTTCCGTGAAGAATCTTTGAAAGAATTCACTCGGATCTATGACATGCTTGGCGTGAAGTTCGATTCCTTCAATGGTGAAGCCTTTTACAACGATAAAATGGACGGCGTGGTGGCTGAACTGGAAGCCAAACACTTATTGAAGTCGTCACAAGGTGCTGAAATCGTCGACTTAACCCAATATGGGCTCAACCCTGCATTGATCAAAAAGTCTGATGGCGCCACACTTTATATGACGCGCGATTTGGCGGCAGCGTTTTATCGCCATAACCAATATCAATTTGTCCAAAGCTTGTATGTGGTGGGCAATGAACAGCGCGAACATTTCGACCAGCTCAAAGCAGTCATTAAAGAAATGGGTTACGACTGGGCAGATGACATCCACCATATCCCATTTGGCTTGATCACCAGCAACGGCAAGAAGTTATCCACGCGTAAAGGCAATATCATTTTGCTGGAAAAAGTGCTTAACGATGCCATCGAATTAGCCAAAAAACAAATCGCCGAAAAGCATCCTGATCTAGCCAACGCTGATGTCGTGGCACACCAAGTCGGCGTCGGTGCCGTGATCTTCCATGATTTGAAGAATGAACGCTTAGATTCGTTTGACTTCAATTTGGAAGAAGTGGTGCGTTTTGAAGGCGAAACTGGACCTTATGTGCAATATACCAACGCCCGTGCCAACAGCATCTTGCGCAAAACCGACACTGAACCTGCCGCAGATGTCGCTTTGACAGATCCGCAAGCTTGGGATGTGCTCAAAGCGTTAGGCGATTATCCCAATGTCATCGCTCGCGCGGCCAAAGCTTACGAACCATCTGTGATCGCCAAATATGCCTTGCGTTTGGCCAAAGCCTTCAATAAATACTACGCCAACTCCAAAGTGTTGGTCGATGATGCCGAATTGCCAGCTCGTTTGGCGATGGTCAAAGCCGTTAGCGCCATTTTGACTTCCGCTTTAGCCTTGCTTGGCGTTGAAGCGCCAGCAGAAATGTAATTTGCCGACTACCCGTTCGTGATGAACGGGTATTTTTTTGCGTATTCCTGTGCTACAATATGCATAGATATTCATCAGGAGGGCCAATCATGAATAAATCCCAGCGACAAAATGCGTTGGCACGTATTATTAACCAAAAAGTGATCAGCACCCAAGACGAATTGTTGACGGAGCTGAAAAATGCAGGCATCGAAGCCACCCAAGCCACGATCTCGCGAGATATTCGCGAATTGCGCATCGTCAAAGCTCAAGATGCCAGCGGTGCGTTGCGGTATACCATTTTTCGCGGTGACAGTGAATCACAACTGGAACGCTTAGGTAACTCGATTCGCGAAGTGGGCTTGTCGATCACCAGAGTCCAGTTCATGAATGTGATCAAAACCCTTCCGTCAAATGGCAACTTGTTAGCCGCGATCATTGACGATATCAAATTCGCCCAAGTCGTCGGAACCTTGGCTGGGCATGACACCATCGTGGTGATCTCCCCAGACGAAGAATCCGCCATTTGGTTCAATCAACAATATGATCGTGCCTTTAGCGACTAAATCAAAAGCGTCGTGACGAAATCATTCGCCACGACGCTTTTTGTTAAAGCTCATCACCAACTGCGTTCATGACCCTGGTGACATTGTTGTTGAGTTGTTGCCACTCGCTTAAAAATTGTTGCTTGGCTTGTTGGCCAGCTGGGGTCAAGGTGTAATATTTGCGTTTGGGACCATGAGCAGAAGCTTGACGCCTGATTTTCAGCAGGCCTTTTTTGGCCATGTTCATCAACAGCGGGTAAACGGTGCTTTTAGAGACTTCGCTAAAGCCCAAGTCATTTAAGCGCTGAGTCAGCGCGTAGCCGTAATCTGCGTCTTGATCCAGCAAAATCAAAACGCAACCTGGCAAGACGCCTTTTAACAACTGACTGGTTTCATTGGTTGCCATGTTTTCACCTCTCAATTGGCTGATCAACCAGAAGCGACCATGAGGGACTAATAGGTGATACCTACTAGCGCTGAAAATGTGCCAATTGTGCCATGTTTTCAGCACTAGTGTTGAACAATGAGAAGATACCATGTGGGAGACTAATAGGCAATACCTACTAGCTTTTGATCGTTTGGATCCCAACTAGACGATTTCATGACTGGGACTAATCGGTAATGCCTACTAGCTTGAGCCGTAACAAAATGCCAACCCCTTCAGGCATTGGCAATCTATGCGTATCAAAATGGGGCCGCACTGGTGACAGTTTGCATCTTGTCGCTTAGCGGTTGGCGCCAGCTCAACTTAGCGGCATGCAACATCAAGCGTGGTGCGACGTGGACGTCGCCATACAGCGGGTCGCCTAAAATCGGGAAACCGATTTTGGCAAGGTGGACGCGCAGCTGATGGGTGCGCCCAGTTTCTAGCGTTAGCCAAACGCGGGCCACGTCGCCACGACGCGCGATCACTTGATAATGCGTCACAGCATGATCGCCGTCAGCGCGTACCATGCGCTTGCGTTTGTCATCAGGATCCAGGCCAATGGGCTGATCGATAACGCCGCCATCTGGAATTTGTCCTGACACCAAAGCGACATATTCGCGGGCCATGGTTTTAGAGGCTAATTGCTGATTGATCAAGCTTTGCGTCAGCGGATCTTTGGCGATCAACGTCAACCCGCTGGTCAGCATATCCAAACGATGCGTGATGTAAGCAGGACCTGGCGCCAAGTAAGCAGCGACCCAATTCATCAACGTGTCAACTTCACCCGGTTGGTTGGGATGCGGTTTGACCCCAGCAGGTTTATTCACCACCAACACTTGATTGTTTTCATAAACAATGTCTAGCGGATGAATTTGATGCACATAAGCGGTTGGATCGTTTGCCGTTAAGTGCAATTGGATCGTTTCACCGGTATGTACCGGTAAGTTGCCATAGCGATATTGGCCGTTGACGGTAACGCCTTGATGCTTGCGCAACCAATAACGCCACGCTTTTGGCACTTGCCAAGCGGTGAGTTGCGCGGTGACACTGTCAAAATCGTGTAAAACTGGGGCACTCAAGGAAAATTCAGGCATAAGGCGGATTCCTTTTCATTGGATTTAAGTTAAAGTTGAATCACCAGCCAACACCAGCCGGCAGGCAATGTTACAATATGTAAGACTAATTTCAAGGAGGGGTACTGTGGCTTACCTCAAGCAATTTTGGCAGTGGGTGCGACCCTACTTGCATCAGTTTTGGACGGCAGTGCGCTGGGTGTTTCGTCGCTTTCAGTTGATCCGTTGGGCGATTTTGATCGGCTTGACCACGATTTTAGTGGCCAGCGCTTGGTTTACCTACCAAGCCAAAACCGCCGATGTGCAAAACATCAAGTCCATGCTGCAAACTAAAACAACGATCTACGACCTTAAAGATCAAGAAGCCGGGACGCTTTATGGCCAAAAAGGGACTTATGTGACTTTAGACAAGATCTCCCCTCAAATTCAAAATGCGGTATTGTCCACTGAAGACCGCACCTTTTATACCAACTGGGGGTTTTCGATCAAAGGAATCTTGCGTTCGGTGTTCAATTTGATCGTCCATCATGGTGAGATCACCGGTGGTGGTTCCACGATCACCCAACAGCTGGCCAAAAATACGTTACTGACCCAAAAACAATCTTATTTGCGTAAAGCCCAAGAATTATTTTTGGCGATCCAGCTGACTAAAGTGTACTCTAAATCCGATATTTTGACGATGTATCTCAATAACGCTTACTTTGGCAACGGGGTGTGGGGTGTTGAAGATGCCGCCGAGAAGTATTTTGGCAAGCATGCCTCACAACTGGATGCGTCAGAAGGCGCAGTGCTGGCGGCAATGTTGCGCAGTCCCAGTTACTATAACCCGATCGACAACATGCAACACGCTTTGGATCGCCGTAATTTGATCTTAGGGTTGATGGTGGACAACGACAAGCTCACCCAAGCGCAAGCGACGGCAGCCAAAGCTGAGACTTTGGTTTTAAAAGACAATTATACCAATGGTAATGCCAACAAGTACCCGTATTTCTTTGATGCGGTGATCGAAGAAGCGCAAAAAGACGGCATTTCTCAAGATGATATCATGAACAAAGGCTACAAGGTCTACACCACCTTAGATCCGACTTATCAAACTGAAATGCAAAGTACGTTTGATGATGATGCCAACTTCCCAGCCAATGCCGCAGATGGCACCAAGCCGCAAGCCGCCAGTATCGCTGTGGATCCTAACACTGGTGGGGTATTGGCAGTGGTTGGCGGGCGCGGCGAACATGTCTTTTTAGGCTATAACTATGCCACCCAGCTGCAGCGCAGCCCAGGTTCGACCATCAAGCCATTGATGGTGTACACGCCGGCTTTGGAACACGGCTATGATTATGATTCGATCTTGCAAGACAAAAAGCAAAGTTATGGCGCCAACAATTACACCCCAACCAATGCCACCGGCACCTACACTGGCAGTTTGCCAATGTACATGGCCTTGGCCAACTCAGTGAATACTTCAGCGGTGTGGTTGCTCAATAAGATCGGCGTGCAAACTGGGGTCAAAAGCTTGGCCCGCTTTGGCATCGACTTAAAGAAAAAAGACCAGAACTTAGCCGCAGCGTTAGGTGGGGTCACTACCGGCTTTAGCCCCTTGATCATGGCGCGAGCGTATTCTGCTTTTGCCAACGGTGGCTATTTGCCACAAACGCATTTCATTCGCAAAATCGTGGATGCCACCGGCAAAACGGTAGTCGACAACACTGATAACCAAAAGAAGCTGATCATTAAGTCTTCAGTAGCCAAAACCATGACGTCGATGATGCTTGGCACCTTTAAATACGGCACTGGGGTCTCAGCGGCGCCTTATGGTTATACGGTTGCCGGCAAAACTGGTTCCACTGAAGTGCCGGCAAGCTGGGGTTATGGCACCCGCGATCAATGGGTCGTCGGCTACACACCAGATATGGTGGTGGCGACTTGGACGGGGTTTGCGACGACAGATAAAAACCATTTCTTAGTCGGCACCAGCGAATCTGGCGTGGCGCCGATCTTCAAATCAGAAATGTCGGCGATGTTGCCAAGTTCGCCGCAAAGTGCCTTTGACACCAAAGATGCGCGCTCTGAAGCGACGCTACAAACGCCAGCCGCCAGTTCGAGTTCTGGCAGTGATGTGTGGAACAATATTCAAAATGGCGTGCAAAGTGGCATCGATTCTGCCAAGAGCACCGTCAATCAATGGTATAATGACATTAAAGGGTTATTCAACTGACCCAAAACAACGAAAT
The DNA here is from genome assembly GCF_045862175.1 of Lacticaseibacillus salsurae. NCBI lineage: Bacteria > Bacillati > Bacillota > Bacilli > Lactobacillales > Lactobacillaceae > Lacticaseibacillus > Lacticaseibacillus salsurae. The sequence continues at coordinate 28,202 of NZ_BAAFZI010000013.1, forward strand.
GAGGCGCCTAATCATGGCTAACGTATACGACACCGCCAACCAATTGGCATCAGATCTCAAAGAGTCTCAACAATTCAAAGAAATGCAACATGCCTTTGACATGTTGAAGCTGGATGCCGTCGCTTATGCGATGTTCCAACAATTCCAACAAAAGCAAATGACCTTGCAACAAAAACAAATGCAAGGCCAAGAACCCACGGATGACGAGATCAAAGACATCCAAGCTATCGGTGAAAAAATGCAAAACATGCAACCGATCAATGACTTGATGGTCAAAGAACAAGCGTTGTCACAAATGATGGATGAACTCAACCGCACGATCACGCAACCGATCGTCGATATTTATCAAGGTAAATAGCCACCTAAAAGTAAGCTGCCACGTGCCGCTTACTTTTTTTGTGGCCTGCAAGCGTGTGATTGCGTTTTGGCAAAAAAATCGCTATCATGAACGTTAGATGTTTCGTAGAAAAGGTGGCCCATATGGCAAAACAACTATTTGATTACCCCAACGGCGCAGATCTGACCCTTCCTGTTTTGGTGAAGTCAGCAGAAGTGCGGTTGGCCAAAAACGGCAAAAAGTTTATCGCGTTCAACTTCCAAGATGCTTCTGGACATATTTCAGCGAAATTTTGGGATGCGCAAGAAGCTGATATCGATCAATACAAACCTGGCGTGGTGGTGTTACTGCACGGCAAGCGCGAATTGTATCAAGGTAACCCGCAGATCAAGATCTATAACTTGCGCTTAGCCACGCAAGAAGAAGGCAATAACCCGGCGAATTATCAAGAACATGCGCCAGAATCTGCTGACGACATGGGCGACGAGCTCAACGACTTCATTTTCAAGATCACCAACCCGAATTGGAATCGTTTGGTACGCAAGTTGTTGGCTGACCACAAGCAAGCCTTTTTGACTTATCCGGCGGCTAAATCCAATCACCATGCGTTCACTGGTGGCTTGGCATTTCATACCTTGAGTATTTTACGTTTGGCGCAAAGCGTGGCGGATCAATATCCTAGCGTCAACAAATCGCTGTTGTATGCTGGGGCGATCTTACATGACTTAGGCAAAACCATCGAGTTATCTGGTCCGGTGTCGACTGAATACACCATGGAAGGCAACTTGATCGGGCATATCGTGTTAGTCGATGAAGCGTTGGTGCAAGCCGCCCAAGAACTTAAAATCGACATCCATCAAGAAGATATGATCATGTTGCGGCATATGATCTTATCGCATCACGGCTTGTTGGAATATGGCTCGCCAGTGCGCCCAGGGTTGCTGGAAGCGCAGATCTTGCACAACTTGGACGATATGGATGCGCAGATCAACATGTTAACGACGGCTTATCAACATGTTGAACCAGGCACGTTCACTGAGCGACTGTTTGGGATGGATAACCGGCGCTTTTATCGCCCAGAACATGGTAAAGGCTACGCTGATCCCAAATAAGCCGTTACCAAAAATACGCCAAACTGGCGTATTTTTTTTTGCCGTGACAGGCGTTTTGCGCATCAAAAAAGCGCCACGCCGAAGCGTTGCGCTTAAATGTTGATCTAGTTAGCAGTGCTGGTTGCGGAGCTGGCGCTGGATGGGTTTAAGTAAACCGACAGCACATTCTTCAAGTCAGAGTCTTTGATGGAAACGTTGGCTTTCTTCAAGACCTGCTTGATCACACCAGTCATCACTGTGGTATCTGATTCCCACTTGGTGTAAAGTTGTTTCTTCAATTCCGCTTTGTGATCAGATTCTTTGCCTTTGGCAGGGACTTTGATCGCACGGATGATGTGGTAACCGTAGCTGGTTTTCACTGGTGTTTGCGTGAAGTCGCCAGCTTTAGTCAACTTGAAGGCCGCCGCTTTGAACGTGGCATCTAAGCTGGTGTCGGTGTTGTCAAAAGGCGTCAACTTACCGGCATCAGAGGCGGTAGCCGTATCAGTGGAGTTGGCTTTGGCTAACTTCTTGAAGTTGGCTTCAGAGTTGTCTTTTTTCAAATCAGCGATCAATTCGTCAGCTTTGTCTTTTTTGGCCACCAAAATGTGTTGCACGGTGATCTTTGGTTGATATTTCTTCCATTGGGCATCGATCTGCTTTTGAGTTGGCTTCTTTAAGTCTTTCAAGGCCACAGACGATAACAGAGAAGTTTTGATCTGTTCTTTAAAGGACTTGGTGGTCAAGCCGCTTTGCGACAATGCAGAGCTGAAGCTTGAGCCGTATTGGGACTTCACTTTGTTATATTGGGCGGTGACTTTCTTGTCAGAAACCTTCTTGCCGTATTGTTGTTCCAACGCCTTTAAAACGATCATGCTACGCAAGGTGGATTGGCCACTGGTGGTGGACTTCATTTCTTCGTAGTATTGATCTTTGGTGATCTTGGCGCCTTTCATGTTGGCAACCGTACTGGAACCGCATCCTGCTAAGGTTGCAGCCAGCACAACGCCGGCAATACCGAGGATCCATTTCTTCATTGTGTACACACATCCTAATTAAGTATTTGGTACATTCACACGTGTTCTAATATACCACAAGCCCAAAGTCTTTGCCTTATGTTCACGAAAGCTTCAAACATTTTCCGCAATTTGCGAATTTCTTCAGCGTCGTCTTCAAGACATGAAAAAAACGCCTCGCGATCAAGCGAGACGCCATTTGGATCAATATTAGTTGCTAGAAGTGCTGCTAGAGGTGCTGCTACTCAAGTAAACCGACAAGACATTTTTGAGATCACTGTCTTTAATGGTAACATTGGCTTTTTTCAAGACTTGCTTGATCACGTTGGTCATCACCGTGGTGTCAGATTCCCAAGTGGTGTAAAGTTGCTTTTTCAACGCTGCAGTGTGGTCAGACTCTTTGCCTTTAGCCGGGATGTTGATGGCGCGGATGATCTCATAACCATTGGTGGTTTTCACTGCGGTAGTGGTGTATTCGCCGGCTTTGGTCAACTTAAAGGCCGCTTTTTTGAAAGTTGAATCTAAACTGGTGTCAGTATTGTCAAACGCTGACAGTTTCCCTGCAGTGGCGCTAGTGGCGGTATCAGTGGAGTATTTTTTGGCGAGTTTCTTGAAGTTTGCGGCACTGGAATCTTTCTTCAACTCAGCCAACACGGTGGTTGCAGTGGCTTTTTTGGCGACTACAATGTGTTGCACTGTGATCTTTGGTTCATATTTTTTCCATTGCGCGTCGATTTGCTTTTGGGTCGGCTTTTTTAAGTCTTTCAAGGCGACAGCAGACAACAAAGAAGTTTCGATCTGTTCTTTAAACGTTTTGGTGGTCAAGCCGTTTTGTGCCAATGCCGAAGAAAAACTCGAGCCATATTGTTTTTTGACTTGGTTGTATTGGGCGGTGACTTGCTTAGATGACACTTGATCGCCATATTGTTGTTGTAAGGCTTTGAGCACGATCATGCTACGCAGCGTGGATTGCCCAGCACTGCTGGCTTTTAATTCGTCGTAGTATTCCGATTGGGTGATTTTTGCACCTTTCATATTTGCCACAGTGCTTGAACCACATCCGGCCAAAGTTGCGGCCAAAGCGAGACTGGCGAGGCCAAGAAGCCATTTTTTCATAAGTGGACACATCCTATTTTTCAAAATTGATTGCGTCACTTAATATAGCATGCGCCAAGCCTGAAATCGGGACGTTCACAAAAGCATCATGAAAGCCTCAAGAAGTCGTCGCGGCGCCGAAAAATCTTCGCATTTGCCGCTAAATGGCATCAAAAAAGCTCAGCACTCAAATTGAGCACTGAGCCGATGGCAGTTAATGTTGGTCAAGGGTTTGATCCAAATTTTCAGCTGCTTTGGAAATGGCGTCAAGATGGTCGTTGATGGCGTCAACGCGAGGCTGGGTCTGAAAATTAAAATCGTCCACGCTGGCTTGAATGTCGTCAACAGCTGGCTTTAACGTGGTGTCTAATTCATGGCGCAAGTCTTTCATTGCGTTGCCAAAGCGGGTGACGGCATGTTGCACGCCATTGGTAGCGTCAGTGAGTGTATCGACATATTGGCTGGCCGTCGCCACGCGCTGCGGGCCGGTTTTTTTGGCTGTCAGCAAAGCATACACCGTGCCTGCTGCGGCGCCTAGCAAAAAGCCAGTGGTAAATTTTGCCATTAGCCTTGCACCTGCTTTTTGATGTTGTCTGCGATCGCTTGCAGCTGGGCGTGGTCATATTGATCAGTATGATCGCCAAAGTGGATGCTGAAGTCATCTTGATCAGAGTAACGGGGGATCAAATGAATGTGTGAGTGAAAGACACTTTGATAAGCCACTTCACCATTATTGTTCAAAATATTCATGCCTTTGATCTTTGGATCGCTGGCTTTGATGGCTTGCGCGATCTTTGGGATGCGTGAAAACACTGCCGCCGCCAGATCGGCGTCATAAGCGAAAATGTCTGGGACGTGTTTTTTAGGCACCACCAAGGTGTGGCCTGGCGTCGCTTGAGAAATGTCTAAGAATGCCAAGACGGTATCATCTTCATAAACTTTGACACTGGGGATGTCGCCGGCGATAATCTTGCAAAAAATACAATCTGTCATGGTCAATTCCTCTTTCTTAATGAAGTTTTGCTTTGCATTCATGCTATCATAGTTGGTAGCGAGTTTAAATCCAAATTCGGCGGAGGCAACAATATGTTAGACATCCAACAACTCACCGGCGGTTACGGCACGGTACCGGTTTTACAAAATGTGAATTTCACCGTGCCAGATCAAAGTATCGTCGGCTTGATCGGCTTAAATGGGGCCGGCAAATCCACGACCATCAAACACATTATCGGCTTATTAAAACCTTTATCTGGCAAGATCTTAGTCAATGGCAAGAGCTTAGATGATGATGCCAATGCCTATCATCAAGCCATCGCTTATGTACCAGAAACCCCAGTGCTGTATCCTGAGTTGACTTTGCAAGAGCATATCGATTTGACCATTATGGCATATGCGTTGGACAAAAAAGCCGCTTGGGCCAAAGCGCATGAGTTGTTGGCTAAGTTTCGCTTGGACAACAAATTGGCGTGGTTTCCAGACAATTTCTCCAAAGGCATGAAGCAAAAGGTGATGATCGTGTGTGCGTTTATCACCAACGCGCAGTTATTCATCATCGATGAGCCTTTCACTGGCTTGGATCCTTTGGCGGTGCATGATCTACTTGATTTGGTACAAGCCAAAAAAGCGGCTGGCGCGTCAGTATTGATGTCCACACATATTTTAGCCACGGCGCAACAATACGCCGATGAATTCGTCTTGCTTAAAGCCGGCCAAGTCCGCGCGCAAGGGGACTTGGCGTCATTAAGTGACCAATTTGGCCTCAAGGATGCCTCATTAGATGATATCTATATGGCCATGAGCCAAGAAGGAGCGCAGGCATGAAACACCTTTGGCAAACGCGCTTAAAACAACATTCACAAGCGCAATTCAAATATTTGAAATTGGTGTTCAATGATCATTTTGTGTTGGTGTTGATCATTATGCTTGGGGCTTTGCTTTACGGGTATTCGCAACTGGTCAAAACCATGACTGCCAGCTGGTGGCTGCCAGGCGCTTTGGCTTTAGGATTCACCGCGTTGCTGGGGATCGGTCGCTTGGCGAGTTTGGTGCAAAAAGCAGATGCGACGTTTTTATTGCCAAAAACCACGGAATTTCCTCAATATCTGGCCAAAGCGCGGCGCTACAGCTTGGCTTTACCGCTGGTGGTATTGACCTTTGCGACGATCGCCGTGATCCCGATGCTAAAAGTGTTGGGTTTGGCAGTATGGGATGCTTTGGCGTTAGGCGCTGCGTTATGGGCGTTTAAAGATGCGGATCTGTGGCTACAAGTATTGACCTTTTATCAAGGCGCGCCCACTTGGGCTAAACGGCGTCATTTGTTTGGCGTTGTGTTAGTGGCGTTAGGGTTGGGCTTTTATGTGCATCCAGCGATCGCTTTGATCGCCGCATTAGTGGTGGCTTTAGGGTTGCGCTGGCAATTAGGCGTTTGGTTGGATCCGGCGCATTTGGATTGGCTGAACTTGGTGCAAGCAGAAGCCAAGCGCATGGGACAGATCTATCGCTTCTATAATTTGTTTACCGACGTTCCTGGGTTACAAGGCACGGTCAAGCGCCGCAAGTATTTAGATGGTATTGCCAAAACCGTGTTCAAAAAGCAAAAAAACACATGGGCATGGTTATTGATCCGCAGCTTTTTGCGTCGCACCGAGTTTTTAGGGTTGTACTTGCGCTTAGTGGTGATCGGGGCGCTGTGTTTGGCATTTGTGTCACAATGGTGGCTGGCTTTGGCGCTTTCGGCGTTATTTGTGTACTTGATCGGCTTTCAATTGTTGCCGATGTATCAAGTGCATGACGACATTGTCTTCAGTTATTTATACCCCTTGCCGCAAACGCAAAAACCTAACGCTTTTAAAGCTTTGGTGGTCAAGTTATTGCTGATGGCAGCGGTGATCAATGCGTTAGGCGCATTGGCTGGTGGCCATTGGCTTACCGCGTTGGCTGCGATCGTCGGGGGCTTAGTGGTGGCCGTTGGGTTTGCCGGGTGGTATTTGCCCTTGCGTTTGCGTCAATTTGCCAAAGCCCGCTCTTGACTGGAAAGTCTGCGCTTAGTACACTGATTCTAGATGTGGTTTTGTGCCACGATACGGACAATTGCGACATTTGAAACGATTGTAATTAGGAGTTGTGCCTATGGATTTTGATCTTGACCCAGGGTGGTCGCTGAGCCCTGTCGGTGGCACTACCGGCGGTGCGTTTTTAGGCGTTCATGCCCATGAGAAATTCTTTTTAAAACGAAATGCGTCCCCATTTTTGGCGGCCTTATCTGTTGAGGAGATCACGCCTAGACTGATTTGGACCAAACGCATGACCACTGGCGATGTCTTAACCGCACAAGAATGGCTTAACGGCCAAACATTGACGCGGGCACAAATGAATACCCCCATGGTGGCAAAGTTGTTGGCGCGTGTGCATCACTCGCAATTGTTGCATCGCATGCTCAAAAAAGTCGGCGCGCCGATGCCCACACCGGCACAGCTGCGCGAGCGCTATGTGGCGGACTTACCTAAAGCGTTGCGCCAGCATCCTTTAGTGGCACAAACTGCCAAGCGCTTAAAGAACTTGCCACCACAAGTTGCCTCGACGGTATGTCATGGCGACTTGAATCATAAAAACTGGCTGTTATCTGATACCCATAAACTGTATTTGGTGGATTGGGATCAAGCCAGCTTAGGCGATCCTGCCTTTGATCTGTCGGTGGTGTTGATCAACTATGTGCCACGCAAGCAATGGGGCACATGGATGGATGCTTATGGCACGCATTTAAGCCCAGAATTATTGGCACCGATCATGTGGTATGGGCAGTTGCATTTGTTAGAAGCCGTGCGTTTTGGGTATGAGCAACAACGCTACACGGAAATGAATCAAGCACTGATCCGCTTGCAAGCTTTAATTGATCAAACAGACTAAACCATGACCCGGCGGTATCCGCCGGATTTTTTATGGCAATCACACTTCAATGGAGGCAATATGCGTTTACGAAACAAACCTTGGGCGACCCCTTTGATCGCGGCACACCCAGAATATATCATGACCAAGCCGGTTAATATGCAAGGCAAGTGGCAAAGCCGCTTTGACCAAGCCCGCCCGCTGTATTTGGAAGTCGGCTCTGGCAAAGGCCAATTCATCATTAACATGGCCCAGCAACATCCTGATCAAAATTTCATCGCCTTAGAGATCCAAGAAGTGGCGATCGCTTATATTTTGCGCAAGCAAGTTGAACTGCAATTGCCGAACTTGCAATTGATCTTAGGCGATGGGGCCGACTTGACCGATTATTTTGAGCCAGAAGAAGTCACTGGCGTATTTTTGAACTTCTCTGATCCTTGGCCTAAAACCAAGCACGAAAAACGTCGCTTGACTTACAAGACCTTCCTTGATCAATACAAGGCGATCATGAAGCGCGGCGGCGTTTTACAATTTAAAACTGATAATTTAGGTTTCTTCCAATTTTCATTGGTCAGCATGAACAACTACGGCATGCATTTTGATCTGGTGTCTTTGGACTTACATCATGATGCGCGCGTCGTGGGTAATGTGGAAACTGAATATGAACATAAATTTGCCTCACAAGGCGGGTTGATCTATCAACTCACTGCCCGCTTTGAGGTTTTGGCGTGACCAGCGCAACACCGTGCCGTTTTCGGCGACGGTAAACGCGTACATCACGCCATCGATGATCAATCCGCCATCATAAGCGGTAGTGTAGACATCGCCAGCTGAGGCCTGTTTTGGTTGATGATCGATAAAGCCACCAGAAACTGTGCCGCCAGCTTGCATGCGGCGCACTAGTTGGGCGTAGCGGTGCTTGGGCAGCCAAGTGTGGTAATAATAATGATGACCCCATGCGCTGATGGCGCCAGCGGCAAGTAAAGCTGAAACTGTGGTCGTAGTGTTTTTCTTCATGACGAGCCTCCCATGGGTTTAATATACCGCGCTTTTAATGGGTTGCCAAACGTCTTGCACTTGAGTATAATATGCTTATCTAATGTAAGTGAAAGGATGTTGTCTTATGAAAATCTTTGACTCAGATGATCAGATCCGCCAAGCGGCTAAAGCTGCTGGCAAACAAATGTTGTTCTTTACTGCGGGCTGGTGCCCAGATTGCGCCTTTATCAAACCAGAAATGCCAGCGATCGAAGCGGAATATCCTGATTTTGACTTCATCCAAGTTGACCGCGATGCCAACATTGAAGTCGCCCAAGACTATGGCGTGATGGGGATTCCAAGTTTCATCGCCATGCAAGACGGCAAAGAGATCGGCCGTTTTGTGAACAAAGACCGTAAAACCAAGCAAGAAGTTGAAAGCTTCATTAACGGTTTGCCTGCTTAGTCACTTGAAAGGAACGTCAATTGTTAGTCACCACTTATAATCCCAAAGCTTTAGGCGATGTGCTCATCGCCGTTATCGGTCCTGATGATCCCAACCAAACCAGCCAACAAGTTGGCGACATCGTGGGTATCTACAACGCCCAACATGAGGCCATCGGGTTCAACTTTTTCAATGTCCATCAATGGTTGCCTGAACTTGTTGGCAATGGCCAAGTCCACTTAGATCAAGCGGGCTTAGAAACCTTGAACGAAGCCATCAGCAAATCCGGCTTGAACGGCGCTTTACCGCTGGACAATCCAGCCCGTATCGTGATTGGTAAAATCGTTGAATTTGAAGCTCATCCAGATTCTGATCACTTGCATGTGACCAAAGTGGATCTTGGCGCAGAAGGCATCAAGCAAATCGTGTGCGGCGCGCCTAATGCCGAACTTGGCCAAACCGTTGTCGCTGCTTTACCAGGTGCCATGATGCCAGATGGCAAGTTGATCTGGCCTGGGGTGTTGCGTGGTGTTGATTCATATGGGATGTTATGTGCTGCGCGGGAGTTAGCGTTGCCGAATGCCCCCCAAAAGCGCGGCATTTTGATCATGCCTGATGACCTTAAAGCAGGCCAGCCGTTTGACTTTGACCAAGCGGCGGCCGTGGTTGCCAGCCAAAACTAAATGAAATTTTCTCACCGTGGACTGTTAAAGGTTCACGGTTTTTTTGCGTAATCGGCGGAGTGGCGGCTTTGATATGGTAAAATAGAAAGCATTGAGTAATCGGAAGGGATGAAATTTATGGCGCATTATGATGGTCCGCCTTTTTTACGCGGCGAAGCAGAACCACCTGCTGAAAAATACCCATTACCACCTAGAACTGAGCGCCAAGCACCAAAACCAAAGCCTGCGCCAATAATGCCTCAGCCAGAACCTGTTGCTGAGTCTGAAATCGGGCGTCATTCTGTTGACCCATTGGCAGCGTTAAGTACGCCAAAATCAACAGTGCGGCGGGGACCTAAACGTCCACAAATCGACTATCAGGTGATCTTAGCGGATATGGCGCGGCCTGATGATCAAGTGTATTTGTTTGTTGATGACACAAATGACGCCGCGACTAGCACGCCAGTAGTTGAACCAACAGGCACAATGCCTGATGTGCCGGCAAGTCAATCGGCTAATGACCCGTTGCAAGCGGATGAAACCAAAGCTGCTACGCCTCAAGTTCCTGAGACTTCAGCTATTGCACTGGATGCCACTGATCTGGTGCCTGGTGCCTCACCTGACACTGCAGGCGAATCGTCTGAAGCGACTCAAACGCAGATGCCAACAACCTCACCCAAGACTTCAGTTGACCACAAAGTACCAGGGGCAGCCGCAAGTGAAGCTCAGCACATCACAAGAAAGCTTCCAAGCGAACCCGCCAAAACGGCAAAGCCGATCCCAACTGTCAGCCAAACCCCGACGAAGCTGATCCCAAGCCAAGTCGATCCGCTTAAAGCAGCGCAACAAGCGCAATTAGAAGCGGCGTTGGCCAAGCAAAAAAAGACGGTTTACGCCAACTGGCGCCCATTACAATTGCCCAAACGCCAGGACCTGCATAGTGCAGTGGGCAACTACAAGGCGCGCAAAAAAGACTTGCCCAAACCAATTGCCCAAATGCGCGCTGAACAAGCGCAAGCAAAGGCCAAACCCACTCAGCCAACTGCGCGATCTGAAGATCCCAAGCTGACAACATCAGTCCCACAGCCAACTGCGGATTCAGTGGCCAAGCCCACCTCAGTAGCTGCGCCAACACCATCAACGCCTGCAGCCCAGCCGTCAGCTACCAGCGTCAAAGCTGAAGCCACGCCGCAACAGCCTTACGTTTTCCCACCGCTTGATCTGTTGCCAAAACCGGTGATCACCACCAGCGCGGCACAAAACGATTGGGTCGAGGCGCAAGCGCAACGTTTGGATGAAACGCTTGAAGCTTTTCATGTGGGCGCCCACGTGGTCGCCCACACCATTGGGCCGACGGTGACCCAATTTCAGGTCTCACTTGATGCCGGGGTGAAAGTCAATAAGATCACCAATTTAAATGATGATCTAAAGTTGGCTTTAGCGGCCAAAGACATTCGCATCGAAGCACCGATCCCAGGTAAAACCACTGTTGGCATTGAGATCCCGAACTTGCACCCACGTCCCGTGATGTTGCGAGAAGTGTTACAATCACCCGCTTTTCAAGACGCCACCTCGCCTTTGACGATCGCTTTGGGGGTCGATTTATTCGGCCAGCCAGTGGTCACCAATATCAACAAAATGCCTCATGGCTTGATCGCTGGGGCGACAGGATCTGGTAAATCCGTGTTCATCAACTCATTGTTGACGTCGCTACTTTATAAAGCCACGCCTGAACAAGTACGACTATTGCTGATCGATCCTAAAGCCGTTGAATTGGCGGTTTACAACAACTTGCCGCATTTGGTGTCACCGGTGATCTCCGATCCAAAAGCGGCTGCCGAAGCGTTGAAATGGGCCGTTGAAGAAATGGAGAACCGTTATCAGAAAATGGCTGCGGCTGGGGTGCGTAATTTGGCACAATTCAATCGCAAAGCCAAATCCCATGGCGATTTTGGCTTGGTATTGCCTTATGTGGTGATCATCATTGATGAGTTAGCCGATTTGATGATGGTTGCCGCTTCTGAAGTGCAAGACTATATCGCCCGCATCACGCAAAAAGCCCGCGCTGCTGGGATCCACTTGATCGTCGCCACGCAACGGCCATCGGTGGATGTCATCACTGGCACCATCAAAAACAACATTCCCACCCGGATCGCCTTTATGGTGGCCAGCCAAACGGATTCGCGCACGATCATTGACGCCAATGGGGCAGAACGCTTGCTTGGTCGCGGGGATATGTTGTATCTTGGTAACGGCGCCAGCCAAGCATTGCGCTTGCAAGGGACTTTCATTGACGAAGATATCGCCACGGTGGTCGATTTCGTCAAAAAAGAGCGCCCAGCGCATTACTTATTTCAACCAGACGGCTTGTTAGCGCAAGCTGAGGCCAGTGATTCGCAAGACGAGCTATTCCCACAAGTATTGGAATACATCGCCCAAGAAAAACATGTCTCAACGTCAAAGTTGCAACGCGTTTTTTCGATTGGCTACAACCGCGCCGCCAACTTGATCGATGAGTTGGAAATGCGGCATTACATCAGCCCCGCCAACGGCTCAAAACCACGAGACGTTTACTTTACCAAAGAAGACTTGGCTGACGATTAACATGACTATTAAGGGGAAAAACATGACTCAAACGTATTATTTTATCGGTATTAAAGGTTCAGGTATGTCCGCATTGGCATTGATCTTGCATGATATGGGCAATACCGTGTTAGGTTCGGATATCACCCAATACACGTTCACCCAACGCGGCTTGGCTCAAGCTGGCATCGAAATGTTGCCATTTGACCCAGCCAACTTAAAGGCAGGCTACACGGTGATCTGTGGGAATTCGTTTACCGACGAGCATCCAGAAGTGGTTAAAGCCCATGAATTAGGCTTGAAGTTCTATCGCTATCACCAATTTGTTGGGGAATTCATGAAGCCTTACACGTCTATCGGCGTGGCTGGCGCCCATGGTAAGACCTCAACGACGGGTTTATTGGCGCACACTTTAAGCGGCATCGACAAAACCTCTTATCTGATCGGGGACGGGACTGGTAAAGGCACGCCTGATTCCAAGTTCTTCGTGTTTGAAGCGGATGAATATCGCCGGCATTTCTTAGCATATTCGCCAGACTATATGATCATGACCAATATTGATTTTGATCATCCTGATTACTATACCGGCATTGAAGATGTGTATTCTGCGTTTCAAACGGAAGCCCAACAAGTTCAAAAAGCGATTTTTGCTTGGGGGGATGATGCTTGGTTGCGCAAGATCGATGCCAAAGTTCCGGTTTATTATTATGGGACCAAAGATACCGATGATTTCATCGCCAAAAATATCAGTCGCACCACGACCGGCTCGAGTTTTGATGCGTTCCATCACAATGAATTGATCGGCCATTTCCATGTGCCGTTATTTGGGGAACACAGTGTCCTCAATGCCTTGGCTGTGGTGGCTGTGGCATACGCTGAAAAGCTCGACCCAGATTACATTGCGCGTGAATTGGCTAGCTTCTCAGGCGTTAAACGGCGCTTTTCTGAAAAGAAGATGAGCAATGCCGTGATCATCGATGACTATGCCCACCATCCATCTGAAATCAAAGCCACGTTAGACGCCGCACGCCAAAAGTATCCGGATCAACAAGTTGTCGCAGTGTTCCAACCGCACACCTTCTCACGGACCATCGCATACTTAGATGAGTTTGCGGAAACGTTGAGCAAAGCTGATGCCGTTTACGTGACGCCGATTTTCACCAGTGCGCGGGAAACTTCCGGTTCAGTTTCGGCTGAAGACCTCCAAGCCAAAGTGACCAAGCCAGGTGCCGTGATCAAATTAGATGACATGTCGGCATTGTTGGACTATGACAACGCAGTGTTCGTCTTCATGGGCGCTGGCGATATTCAAAAGTATGAAGTTGCTTTTGAAGACTTGTTGGCTCACGGTGAATTGAAATAAAGTGACACTTGTCGATCTCAGTCTTAAGTCTAACGACAAGTGATCGAATTGCCGCTATAATGTGACTTAAAGCTAGTTTGAAAGGAGACGATTCGATGCAAGAACGTCGTGTTGTCAATGATGCAGGACTTTCCACTTTTTTCTCGAAAGTCTATAGCACCATGGGCGGTGGGTTATTGATCACCGCTTTGATCAGTTATTTGTTAGGAAATGTGTTCCAAGTCCAATATGGGAACTTCATCGTTTCCAATCGCCTCTTGTTCATCGTGGCGACATTCTTACCACTGATCTTGTCGTTTATGATCTCTGGTCGCCGTGGTCAACAGTCTCCTGCTTATGCGCGGACGATGTTTGGCTTGATGGCAGCTTCATATGGGTTCACCTTGGCTTCAGTGTGGTTGATCTACCCAGCCGCTAACATCGGGATCTCTTTGGTGGTGACGGCGGTGATCTTCTTCACCATGTCAGTGGTGGGTCGCACGACTCATCAAAACCTCTCAATGGCTGGCCGCTACGCGCTTTCAGCATTGATCGGCGTGATCGTGTTGACATTCATCAACATGTTGATCGGCTCAAGCTTTATGGCGATGTTGATCTCATATGCGATCTTGATCATCTTCATCATCATGACTGCTGCAGATACCCAAGCGTTGAAGCGCATTTACTTGACTGCTTCTGGTGACGGTAACTTTGCCGTCAATACCTCAAGTTTGGCGGTACAAGGGGCATTGATGCTTTACTTGGACTTCTTGAACTTGTTTATGGTGATCTTGCAGATCTTCGGGGTTTCCGACAATCGTTAATGGATCTAACGCCTTTGCCTGTTGGTAAAGGCGTTTTTTTGTGCCCAGCGCCACCCACTGATCACGCGTCAAGCCGCTAGGGTATTGGGTTTTGCTACTTGTGGCGGTTTGGCTGGTGCTTGGTGCAAGGGCGGAAATTCGATTTTTGGCGTTGCAGTGTTCATACTAAAATTGTGACCAGTTGTGCCAATTGATTGGGAGGAAAGCTTATGGCAAACTCGGTATTAGAAACTAGTGTTGAACAGACGCTACCAGCATTTGATCGGGTCCCGGCATTATTGGCGTTGCGGTTTTTGGATGTGTCTGATGAAGAAATCGATGATGCGATCAGAAGTTTTGCCCATGCGTTGAGTCAGATTCAAGATGTGGCGATCGAGCAAGTCGCCCCATGGCAGTTGCATCAAGCCATGGCGGCGTTGAATCCGGATTGGGCCAAAGGCGGGCCAGCTGAGGATCATGACGCGTTTATCCGCTTATTGTGCATCAGCTTGTATTTGCGCTTTTTGGCGCAAACTGGGCATTTGAGTTTATCTGAGACCCAAGTGCTGGACCAATTCAATCGGTATATGCCACCGCGGGCATAAGTCGTCGTGAGCCAAGCGCCCTTGTGCTTGGCTGTTTTGTTGGGCCTTAAATCTGGTACAATAAACATAGGACTTTTGAGGAGGACATTATGGCCGACAAAACAAAACTGTTGCTGATCGACGGCAACTCAATGGCATTTCGCGCGTTTTATGCGTTATACAATCAATTGGATCGCTTCACTAACCAAGCAGGGGTCCACACCAACGCGGTATTCACGTTTAACAACATGTTGGATTCGCTGATCGATCAATTTCAGCCAGACCGGATCTTGGTGGCATTTGACCGCTCTGGCGGGACTTTTCGCACGAAAAAGTTTGGTGATTACAAAGGCAATCGCGATCGGGCGCCAGAAGAGTTACTGGAACAACTGCCATTGATCAAAACCTTGTTAGACGATCACGGCATGGCGCATTACGAATTGCAAGATTGGGAAGCTGACGATATCATCGGCACGCTGGCCAAACAAGCGCAAGCGGCAGGCTGGGAAACGACAGTGGTCACTGGTGACCGCGATCTGACGCAATTGGCGACTGATCATGTCACCGTGCAAGTGACCAAAAAAGGGGTGGCGGAACTAGAAGCCTTCACTCCGGAAAACCTCAAGGAAAAAGTCGGCGTGACCCCACGGCAATTCATCGACATGAAAGGCTTGATGGGCGACACGTCAGATAATTACCCCGGTGTCGCCGGTATCGGACCAAAAACGGCACTCAAACTGTTAACTGAATATGGTTCCATTGAAAATCTGTACGACCATATCGACGACCTCAAAAAATCGAAAATGAAAGAAAATCTGATCGCTGGGCGCGACGATGCGTTTATGAGCAAAGACTTGGCGACCATTCGTCAAGATGCGCCGCTGACCGTGGGTTTAGAAGACACCACCTATACCGGTCCAGATCTGGATGCGCTGCGGAAATTTTATACTGAATTAGACATGCATCAAGCCTTAAATAAGCTCAACAAACAATCACCTGTGGTGCAACCAAAAGCGCACTATGAAGTGATCTCTGATGCCAATTTGGCGGATCTGTTGGCAGTTGATGAACCGATCGCTTTTGAAATCGAAATGTTGACGGAAAACTACCATACCGCTGATGCCATTGGGTGGTTTGTCGGTACCGCATCGCAAGTCTTTGTTTCTGCAGACGCGACCTTGTTGGCCATGCCAGCGCTACAAACATGGTTGAATGCCCGCGATCACATCACGGTATTTGACTTGAAGCGAAACTTAGTCGCGGCTAAGAAATATGGTTTGGCGTTGGATCGGGTGGATTTTGATGTACTGTTGGCGTCTTATTTGCTTAACCCAGATCAAAATGCCAACGATTTAGGCCAAATCGCACAAGATCATGACTACACATTGGAATTTGATGAAGCCGTGTATGGCAAAGGCGCTAAGTTGGCAGTGCCTGAAGAAGACCAATTGTTCAGCCATTTTGCCCGCAAAGCCCAAGCCTTGTTAACGTTGCGGCCGCATTTGACCCAAGACTTGGCTGATCATGATCAAGCTGGGTTATTTGACGACATGGAAATGCCGCTGGCTCGGGTATTGGCCGCCATGGAAGAAGTGGGCATCACCCTTGAAGCCAAAACCTTGCAAGCCATGGGTGAGCAATATGCCCAATCCATCAAAGTGTTACAAGAAAAGATCTATGGCCAAGCTGGTCTTGAGTTCAACTTGAATTCGCCAAAGCAATTAGGGGAAGTCTTGTTTGAAAAACTGAATTTGCCTGTGATCAAAAAAACCAAGACTGGCTATTCCACCAGTGTTGATGTTTTAGAGCAACTCAGCCATGATTACCCGATCGTGCAAGACATTTTGGATTATCGTGCCGTTTCTAAGCTCCAATCCACTTATGTCAAAGGCTTGCTCAAAGCCCAATTGCCAGATCAAAAGATCCACACGCGCTACTTGCAAACCTTGACGCAAACTGGTCGCTTATCGTCAGTTGATCCCAACATGCAAAATATCCCTGCTCGCGGTGATGGCAAGTTGATCCGCAAAGCCTTTGTGCCGTCACATGCTGGCTGGCAGATCTTCAGTTCAGATTATTCGCAAATCGAGTTGCGGGTTTTGGCACACATTTCCGGTGATGCCAACATGCAAGAAGCTTTTAAAGAAGATCGCGATATCCATGCCAACACCGCCATGAAGATCTTTGGGTTGGATTCTGCCGACCAAGTGACGCCTGACATGCGCCGCCAAGCCAAAGCCACCAATTTTGGGATCGTGTATGGGATCTCTGATTTTGGGTTGGCTAAAAACATCGGCATCACCCGCAAACAAGCCAAAGCCTTCATCGATGGGTATTTTGAACAATATCCCAAAGTCCGCGAATACATGGATAAGATGGTGGCCCAAGCGCGTGAAACTGGGTTTGTGGAAACCTTGTTCCATCGCCGGCGCTATTTGGATCAGATCCACTCGCGCAATTTCAACTTGCGGCAATTTGCGGAACGCACGGCGATGAACACGCCGATCCAAGGCTCTGCCGCAGACATTATCAAAGTGGCGATGATCCGCATGCAACAAATGCTCAAAGACCAAAAGCTGCAAAGTCGCATGTTGTTGCAAGTTCACGATGAACTGATTTTTGAAGGCCCAGAAGCTGAAATGCCGATTTTAGGCAAATTGGTGCCAAAAGTGATGGATTCCGCCGTTGACTTGGCAGTGCCGTTGAAAGTGGAAAGCTCTTATGGTCCCACTTGGTATGACGCCAAGTAGAAAGGAGAGCCATGCCGGAATTACCAGAAGTTGAAAATGTGCGCCGCGCGCTGTCTGAACTGATCGTTGGCAAAACGGTATGTGGGGTCCACACCAATTGGGAGAAGATCTTGATCGGCGGCTCGGCCAGGTTTGCCGAAGCATTGACTGGTGCTACAGTAACGGCAGTGGATCGCCGCGGCAAGTACTTGTTGTTGCGCTTTGATCACCATCTCACATTGGTGTCGCATTTGCGGATGGAAGGCAAATACCAGCTGGCCCAAACGGCAAATGAGCCACCAGCACGGTTTTTGCATGTGTGGTTTGATTTTACCGATGGCAGTCAGTTGCGGTATTTGGATATGCGCAAATTTGGCCGGATGCAGTTGTGCGATACCGGCAGCGAAATGCAAGTGGCTGGGTTGAAAACCATTGGGCCAGAACCCACGGCGGCGGATTTTGACGCGGAAGCTTTCTTTCACACGCTGCAAAAGCACAAAAAGCCGATCAAATCGGTGATTTTGGACCAAAGTGTCGTCGCTGGCGTCGGCAATATTTA
Organism: Lacticaseibacillus salsurae; assembly: GCF_045862175.1. NCBI lineage: Bacteria > Bacillati > Bacillota > Bacilli > Lactobacillales > Lactobacillaceae > Lacticaseibacillus > Lacticaseibacillus salsurae. The sequence continues at coordinate 46,311 of NZ_BAAFZI010000013.1, forward strand.
CGCCGACGAAACCTTGTGGCGCGCAAAGATCAACCCGATGCAACCAGCATGTACGTTGAAGCGTCGCGAAGCAGATGCCTTGCATGATCAGATCATTGCCGTGTTAGCCGCATCGATCAAACTTGGTGGTACCACAGTACATACGTTTATCAGCGCCGATGGACAAACTGGCGGTTTTCAAAACCAGTTGCGCGTTTATGGCAAACAAGGCACGCCATGTGTGCGCTGTGGCACCTTGATCGTGAAAACCAAAGTCGGCCAACGCGGGACGCATTATTGCCCTGGGTGCCAAAAGTTAAGGAAGCGAGTGATCCATTGACATATAAATTAGGCTTAACTGGCGGCATCGCTAGTGGCAAAAGTACAGTGGCTGACTTGTTTAAACAAGCTGGCTATCCGGTGATCGATGCTGACGCGATCGCCAGGCAGATCGTGGCGCCAAATTCGTTGGCGCTGAAAAAAATCGCCTTGCGTTTTGGCCAAGAGGTGATCCAACCAGACGGCACCCTTGATCGCAAAGCGTTAGGCGCCAAAGTGTTCGGCCATCCGCAAGCGCTGGCCGACCTCAACGCCATTGAACACCCTTATATTCGCGTGGCGTTGACCAAAGCGTTAGACGAAGCGGTCAATAGTGGCGCCAAACTGGTAGTCGGCGAGATCCCCTTGATGTATGAAACGCATTGGGAACAATATTTTGATGGTGTCGCGGTGGTCAACATCACGCCGCCACTGCAATTGAAACGCTTGATGGCGCGCGATAACCTCAGCGAAGTGCAAGCCAAAGCCCGCATCGACTCGCAAATGCCGCTTGCGGCTAAAGTGGCGCAAGCCGATTTTGTCATTGACAACTCACTAGGGGCGCAAATGCGTGAAGTGCAAGTCAACCAGCTGATCGCGCACTTAACGGCCCAATAGCCAATGCATAAACCCAGTGAAAGTCGCGGTGTGGCTGTGTTATAATAACTGAAAACGGATAAGAAGGTGTGTTGCTTGCAGTGCCCACATTGTCATCACAATAGTAGTCGCGTGGTCGACTCGCGGCCAACCGATGGCGGCAAAGCCATTCGGCGGCGGCGGGAATGCGAAAATTGCGGTTTTCGCTTCACCACATTTGAGCGCGTCGAACAAACGCCATTGCTGGTTATCAAGAAAAACGGCACCCGCGAAGAATTCAACCGCGAAAAGATCTTGAAAGGGTTGATCCGGGCTGCTGAAAAACGGCCGGTCACCATGGAGCAAATGCAAGGCATCGTTGAGTCAGTCGAAAACAAGCTGCGCGCCATTGGGGAAAATGAAGTCTCAAGCCAAGCCATTGGGGAGTATGTGATGAGCAAACTTTCTGATGTCGATGACGTGGCTTATATTCGTTTTGCCAGCGTGTATCGTCAGTTCAAAGACATGTCTGTGTTCATGCAAGAACTTCAAGACATGATGAACAAAGAAAATCAATCAGACGAAAACAAGTAACCTTGTTTTCCAGTCGCGACATGCGCTCGCCTTGCAGATCCTGATCTCAGGGTCGACAAGTCGGGCGCTTTTGTGTCAAGCGTAAAGGAGGCGCGGATTTGGAACGTCCACAAAATTTCATGGCCCAAGACGACTATTTAGTTGCCCAAGCCACTTATTTTAGCAACGTCGACCAACACGTCGCCGTTAGCTTGTATCAACCTTTAGTCGGACCAGTGGCCATGGCGTTATATCTAAGCTTATGGCAAGAAGCCAAGCCCAGACCATTGGTGTCAGATCGCCGCTCGCAAACACGCTTATTAGATCTGTTGAATATTGGCGTGGATACGCTATATGATGCGCGGGTGCATTTGGAAGCAGTGGGGTTGATGAAAACCTATACCACTACTGATGCGATCAGTCGCTATTATGCGTATGAACTTTATGCGCCAGTTACCCCGCAAGCGTTTTTTAATGACGATCTGTTGGGAATGTTGCTGTATGATCGCGTTGGGGATGCTAGATATCGCGAATTGGCAGAAGAATTTGCTTTACATCCGGTGCGCCGCGACGATTGGCAAGAGGTGTCGGCGAATTTCTTGGATGTGTATCATTTAACGAATGTCTTGGAAACGCCAACTGCTGCAGGCCAAGTCCAACAAGATCTGGCCTTGAAAGCCGCGCCTGAAGTCAGCTTAGATGATGACGGTGGCTATGATTGGGGCTTGTTGGCGTCAATGTTGACCACCAGCAATATTGCGCCTGGTGAACTTGACAAAAATCGCACCGCTTTGTATGAAATGGCGCGCTTTTACGGCTTGAATCCACCGACATTTGCCCGTCAGATCAGCCGGGCCATTGATGTGATCTCAGGCAAGTTGAACTTACGGCAGTTGCGACAATTTGTGGAGCAAACGTATCGCAAAGCAGATGCGCCAGCTTTTTCGGATCAAGCCAAACCTGCAACGCCAACGCCGGTATCCAATTCGGCCATCGCCGATCTGACGCCGCCAGAAGCCGACTTACTCAAACGTGCCAAGAGCCAAGCGCCACGCACGTTTTTGGAAGCGACGAAAAAGGCCAAAAATGCGCGCGCCTATGCTGGCAAAAACGAGATCTTTGCGCTGCGTGAGTTGGTTTCTCGCCATGTGTTCCCAGAAGCCACGGTGAATATTTTGATCGATTATGTCTTGCGCAGTTATGATTCATTGAGCCAAGCGCTGCTCAACGGGTTTGTGCAGCGTTGGATCACTGCCAATGTCAGCACTCCTGAATCGGCGTTGCAACAGATCAGAAAAGAAGCCCAACAACCCGCCAAAAATACCCGCAACCGGCGGCCGAATCGCCAAGAAGATACGCCGGATTGGATGAAACCAGATTACCAACCGGTTTCAAAACCGGTTTCGGTGCAAAGCAAACAATCGATCGAAGCGGGGTTGGCGCGACTCAAAGCCATGCGGAAGAAAGGATCTGAATCCTGATGAAAGATATGCATGCCGAATTGCAGAAATTAATGGATCAGCGGCATTTGACTGGCGCGTTTCATGACGCCATCAACAAAGCTGCCGCCGATCCTGAAGTCCAAGCTTTTTTACGGGCGCACAAAGACCAATTGGCAGCCGATGCCACCAGACGTGGGGCAGCGAAGATCTATGAATTCGTCAATGAACGTGATAAGCGCTTGAAAGGCATTAGCAGCTTTGCGCCAGGCTATCAACCTGAGCTAGTGGTTTCCAATGGGCAAATCGACTTGGCCTATGAGCCGACTGCGGAAAAACAAGCCCTGGACAAACTCGCAGATCAAAAGCGCTTGATCAACGCCATCAATATGCCTAAAGCCATCCAACACGCCAACTTGGCCGTTTATGACGACAAAGACCGTGGGGAAGCTTTACAAGCGGCGGTTCAATTCACTGTCGATGTCGCAGATCAGCCGCATGATTTTCACAAAGGGCTGTATTTGACGGGACCATTTGGCGTCGGTAAAACCTATTTACTCGGTGCCATCGCCAACGAATTAGCGGAGCAAGGCGTTGGCTCGACGCTGTTGCATGTGCCAACTTATGCCGTTGAAATGAAAAATGCGATCCAAACCAACTCAGTGTTAGCCAAGATCAACGCGATCAAAGTCGCACCGGTATTGATGTTAGACGATATTGGCGCAGAAGCCTTGAGCCCTTGGTTCCGCGATGAAGTGCTAGGGATCATTTTGCAATATCGCATGCAAGAAGAGTTGCCAACGTTATTTTCGAGCAACAAAACCATGGACGAGTTGAAGCGCTTTTTGGCTGGGGCTGATCGTGGGGACAATGAAGCCATGAAAGCATCGCGCATCATGGCGCGGATCCAGTTTTTGGCCACTGAAATCGCAGTGGGTGGCCGTGATCGTCGCAACGGGTGATCTCACCCCTTTGGAGGAGAAAAAATGCACGCAAGTTTAACCCATGATGCCACCAACCAGATCAAAAATGTCAAGATCGGCTGGTCTTGGACCACGTTTTTCTTTGGTTTTTTCCCAGCGTTATTTCGTGGGGACTGGAAATGGGCCTTGATCATTGCTGTTTTGCAAATCGGTACTGGGACGTTCACATGGGGCATTTCCGTATCGATCATTTCGATCATTTTTGCGATCATTTACAACAAGATCTATATCAATGATCTGTTGAAACAAGGCTATCGGCCCACGGATCAAACGAGCGCTGATTTGTTGCGGCAACGCGGATTTATCGGCTAGTCCAAAATCGATTTTCAAGACTTTTTTCAAATTGGGGCTTGTATCTGCATCTGCCATGTGTTTTAATCTAAGTATCGAAGACAGGAGTTACAAGGATCATGAACAGAGAGCTGACGTCTTGGCTGTAAACGTCACACGACCTGATCCGCACCGCTTCTCGTAGTTCATTCGACCCGTGCTGGGTTAACGCACAAAGAGGAAAGTATGCGTACTTTCAAGTCGGGTGGAACCGCGATTAGCCAATCGTCCCGGATGTCAGTGATGACGTCCGGGACTTTTTTGTACTCCTGAATCAATGAAAAGGGGAAAATCATATGTCAATTTCAATCACTTTACCAGACAAATCCCAACGCGATGCCGAAGCCGGCATCACCGTGTTGGATTTTGCCAAGTCCATCGCCATCAGCTTAGGTAAAAAAGCCGTCGCTGGGAAACTCAACGGTCAATTGGTCAACTTGGATACCCAATTGAACGCTGATGCCGAACTTGAGATCGTCACCAAAGATTCTGATGACGGCTTGGAAGTTTTGCGTCAAACCGCTACTTTTGTGTTAGCTGCTGCGATCAAAGACTTGTTCCCAGAAGTGCGTTTGGGCCAAGGCGAAGCCCAAGACGATGGCTTCTTTTATGACACTGACAAAGACAATGGGCAATTGACAGTTGATCAACTGCCTGCTATCAAAGCCAAAATGGCCGAGATCGTCAAAGCCAACGCTCCGATCGCTTCTAAGACCTTGAGTCACGATGAAGCATTGGCCTATTTTGCCAATGAACCTTTCAAAAAGCAATTAGTCGACGCTTTAGATGGCGACGTTAAAGGCTTCCAATTGGGTGACTTCTTTGATTTTGAAGAATCAGCCTTGTTGCCAAGCTTAAAAGACTTGAAGCATTTTGATCTGTTAAGCGTGGCTGGGGCTTATTGGGAAGGCAAATCTTCCAACCCAATGTTGCAACGGATCTACGGCACGGCGTATTACAAAGCTGCAGACCTTGAAGAAGATGCCAAGCGTCGCGCAGAAGCCAAAGAACGCGACCACCGTAACATCGGCCGCGATCTGGATCTGTTCTTCGTTGATCCTAAAGCCGGTGCCGGCTTGCCATATTGGATGCCAAATGGCGCCACGATCCGTCGCGTGATCGAACGCTACATCATCGACAAAGAATTAGCGGATGGCTATCAACATGTGTATACCCCAATTTTGGCTAACTTGGATCTTTACAAGACTTCTGGCCACTGGGATCACTATCGCGAAGACATGTTCCCACCAATGGACATGGGCGACGGTGAAATGCTTGAATTACGGCCAATGAATTGCCCATCTCATATCCAGATCTACAAGCATCACATTCGCTCATATCGCGAATTGCCACTGCGCATTGCCGAACTTGGGATGATGCACCGTTATGAAAAATCTGGTGCTTTATCTGGGTTACAACGTGTGCGGGAAATGACCTTAAACGATGGCCACACTTTCGTTGCGTTGGATCAGATCCAAGAAGAATTCAAGAAGATCTTGCGTTTGATCATGGATGTCTACGAAGACTTCAACATCAACGATTACACTTTCCGCTTGTCTTACCGCGATCCTAAGAACACGGAAAAGTACTTCGATGATGAAGAAATGTGGACACGCAGCCAAACCATGTTAAAAGGCGCCATGGATGATTTGGGCTTGGATTACTATGAAGCAGAAGGCGAAGCCGCGTTCTACGGGCCAAAGCTTGATATCCAAACCAAGACTGCTTTGGGTAACGACGAAACCATGTCCACGATCCAATTGGACTTCATGTTACCAGAACGCTTTGGCTTGACTTATGTCGGCAAAGACGGTCAAGAACATCGGCCAGTGATGATCCACCGTGGTGTTGTGGGGACGATGGAACGCTTCATCGCTTACTTAACTGAAATTTATAAAGGGGCCTTCCCAACTTGGTTAGCGCCAACTCAAGCCATTTTGATCCCTGTGGCTGATGCCCATGACGATTACGTTGAAGACTTAAAGAAGAAAATGCTGAAAGCCGGTTTACGGGTTGAAGTGGACAACCGCAACGAAAAAATGGGCTACAAGATCCGCGAAGCCCAAACTCGCAAGGTGCCATACACCGTTGTTGTCGGTGACAAAGAATTAGCTTCAGCGACTGTGTCCGTCCGCCGTTATGGCGAAGCAGATTCTGAAGAAGAACCTGCCAACATGTTCGTTGATTCTGTGGAAGCAGAAGTGAAGAACTATTCACGCGATGGCTCCCGCAAACCAAGTGAAGCCAACAAAGTCTTAGGTGACTAAGTAAACGAGAAGTCAGGCCATGTGCCTGGCTTTTTTGGTTGCGCAAAGTCTGCGAGTTTGGCATACTGGCGTTAATGAATCGAAAGGAGTTTGCCTATGTTGCCAATTGTGTTCGCCGTTGTCTCGTTACTGGAGGACGGCATTAAATAGCTTACCTCCGCGTTTTTGGAGGAAAAACTTTGAATTTATCTGAATATGGAAATATCACCACCCAACCGCTTGCCACAGGCTTGAGTTTAGGGCGCGTGGTTGCGCTCAGCCACCAAATTTTGACTGTTGTCACGCAAGCTGGTCGTTTTCAGGCGCAACTTGCCGGATGGTTGGTCAATTTTGCAGTGGACCCAGAAGACTTTCCCACTGTCGGGGATTGGGTGCAGTTGCGCTTGCCCCAAAACCGTGAAGACGTCGCGTACATCGAACGGTTGAATCCTCGGTCCAGCGTGTTTTTGCGCAAAGCGGCTGGCCGTCAAAATGCGGCGCAGCTGATCGCAGCGAATGTCGATTGGGTGTTGTTGTGCATGGCGTTGGATCACAACTTCAACCTGAGACGCCTAGAGCGGTACTTGGCAGTGGCAGCAGCCAGTGGGGCCAAGCCTGCTGTCGTGTTGACCAAAGCCGATCAAACGCATGCGCTTGAGGCGCAATTGGCGCAAGTTGCCGCCTTGGTTTCGACGCCAACGCCACTGATCGTATGCGATGCCACCCAACCTGATGGCTTGGTCGCGCTAGCTGATTTCATGCAACCCAGCCAAACTTATGCGCTGTTAGGCTCGTCTGGTGTCGGGAAAACCACCTTGATCAATCAATTAAGCGGCAAAGTCGTTGGGGCCACGCAAGCAGTTCGCGTGCGTGACGCACATGGTCGCCACACCACAACGAGCCGACAACTTGTGGTGTTGCCTAATGGCAGTATCGTGATCGATACGCCAGGGATGCGCGAGCTGGGTTTGTTGGATGCAGATGTCAACGCCACATTTAACGATATCTTGGCGTTAGCCGCGCAGTGTCGCTTCAAGGATTGTACCCATCAACATGAACCCGGTTGTGCGGTACTTGCCGCCATTGCTAGCGGGGCGTTGACTCAAGCGCGTTTGGACAGTTTCTTACAGTTGCAACAAGAAGCGGCGACCAATACGCAACGGCGCGGCAAAGCGCGTGAGCAAGCTAAGATCAAGCGGATGTTTGGCAGCCAAAAGCAAATGCAAGCCATGCGCAAAGCTAGCCACAAGCGCTTAAGATAACTGCAGATCGTCAAGTGAAAGGTTCACTTGGCGATTTTTTGCATCGTGGCAAAAGGGCTGGTCTAGAGAAAATGTGATCAGTATGTTAAGCTACAATTTGTAAGAAAGAAGGTCGATCACGTGATCATTCAATTATGGGGCTCGTGGCTGGTGTTGTTTATCATCGCCCGCTTGCTCGGCGGCTTAGTGATGATTTTGGCGATGTTCATCATGGCGTTTTTACCAGGTGATCGCAATTTGCGGTTTACCAAACTGATCGCCAACAATGGCCGCGGCATGTACAGCTTGATCGGCGTGGTGTTGTTGATCGCATTAATCGGCGTGTACTTTGTGTCCCAGTGGTGGTTTGCCTTTATCGAATTCACCCCAGTTGGTGTGGCCGTGTTTGGTAGCGTGGGGATCGCCGGGATCACTTGGTTGTCGAGTTTCATCAAGAAGCGCCACGACTTCCAGCTGAAAATGGCCCAAATGCACGATGATGATGAGGACCAGCCAAAATAATCGGTTGCGTCAATCTTTTTTGCTTGACGCCGGCGTCTCATTCAGGTATGATATTAAACGTTGAGAAAACAAGCAGAAGCGCCCGCTTCTCGCCCACGTCAGTGTGACCGCTAGGCAAATGTTCGGTAACCATGACGGCGGGAGTTTCTATTAAGAGAAGCTCGTGTCGTCTTTTTGCTTGGTTTTTTCCAAAAATTTTGGAGGTGAATTGCCATAGCACGAGATATGATGGTCAACTCGGGGATCCGTTCACGTGAAGTTCGTTTGATTTCACAAACCGGCGAACAACTCGGCGTGAAGGCGACCCGCGATGCCTTAGCGTTAGCAGAAGCTGCTAACTTGGATCTGGTTCTTGTATCACCGAATGCAAAGCCACCCGTTGCGCGCATCATGGACTTCGGGAAATTCCGCTTCGAACTGCAAAAGAAGCAACGCGAAGCCCGCAAGAAACAAAAAACCATCAGCATCAAGGAAATTCGTTTGAGCCCAACGATCGGCGAGGCTGACTTCAACACGCGTTTGAAGAACGCCACCAAGTTCCTTGAAAAAGGGGATAAGGTCAAAGTTTCCGTTCGTTTCCGGGGTCGCGCGATCACCCATAAGGACTTGGGCCAAAAAGTCCTGGAACAAATGGCAGAGGCTACCAAAGATCTTGCTGTTGTTGAGTCTCGTCCAAAAATGGACGGGCGGAGCATGTTCTTGATGCTCGCACCAAAAGCTGACAAAAATAATTAGTCAGAAACGTTATTTAGGAGGAAATCGTCATGCCAAAATTCAAGACCCATCGCGCTTCAGCCAAGCGCTTCAAGAAAACCGCTAGCGGTGCTTTGAAGCGCGGCCACGCCTACACGTCTCACCGTTTCCACGGTAAGACCAAGAAGCAACGCCGTCAACTGCGCAAGTCCGGCTTAGTATCCCATTCAGATATGAAGCGGATCCGCCAGATGCTCAGCCAAATGAAGTAGTTTCCGATTTCGGAAGCTCATTGTTGGAGCACGGATCTCGCGCTCAAGTTATCGTATTTTAGGGAGGAATTCTAATGCCACGTGTTAAAGGTGGAACTGTTACTCGTAAGCGTCGTAAAAAGGTACTGAAGCTCGCCAAGGGTTATCGCGGTGCCAAGCATCTGTTATTCAAATCAGCCAACTCTCAAGTGATGGTTTCTTATCGCTATGCTTTCCGCGATCGTCGCGCCAAGAAGCGTGATTTCCGTCGTTTGTGGATCGCCCGGATCAACGCCGCTGCGCGGATGAACGGTCTTTCTTACAGCAAGCTGATGCACGGTTTGAAGTTGGCCAATGTCGACATGAACCGTAAGATGTTAGCTGACATCGCTATCGCTGATCCTGCCGGCTTTACTGCTTTGGCAGAAACAGCTAAACAGGCGCTGGCCTAAATAGCGTAAAAAGTGACGAGACAAGTTGTCTGGTCACTTTTTTTGTCGGGTAAAACGCTATTGCTCAAACTTGGTGGCACGCGGATAATAAGCCCCAGGAGGTGGGAGCATGGATTTTACTCAAGTTAAATATGTCCGCCCAGATTTTCGGAAATTTGTCAAATGGTGTTGAAGGATAGTTTTTATCCTTTGAAGGTCTCCCCGACCGTGGGAGGCTTTTTTGTTATTTAATTGTTTAAGGAACTATGATGGATGCAGGGATAATGGTATTTTCGG
>NZ_BAAFZI010000014.1:0-48435 GCF_045862175.1 Lacticaseibacillus salsurae
GCCACTTGCCGTCCGCGATTGGTACGATGCTCGTCCAGTTGCGGTCCAGATACTTGCGAAGACTGGCGACGTTCTCCGCTGCGTCTTGATCTTCAATTTCAGCGGCGATCGATTCTGCCGTATCCATAACCAATTCCACTTGTTCCCAATCGCCGCTATAAACGGCGGCGCGAAGTTTGGCTTTCAACTCCGCAGGCATGGCGCCGAAACGCTGCTTAAGCTTTTGATTGAGATGATAAACATCAAGAATGTGGACGTGTTGCTTTTGCCCTTTGCGACTGCGGGCAAAAACACTAAAGGTATCCGGCTCATAGCCGCTACCGTTGTCACTACCGCTGATGATCTGGGTTTTTGCTAAGTCGTAATGCGCATCCAAATATGCCTTCATCCGACTAAAGACCACTTCGCGGTCCAAGCCACTGATGACGTGCCGCTTGATAAGCATATGTCGCTTGCCATTCACGTAGACGCCTTCGCTGACCTGCAGGCGATGAACGTTGATCCGTTGATGATGCTTGATCTTGGCTTCAAAGGCGTCACCTTCGATGAACAATTCTGGGACGCTTACGCGCTCAGCTTTCGGCGCGGGCTTTGCGGCGGCTTCGACTTGTTCAACTTCCGCAATGTCTCGACCAACTTCTTGATACAGTTTGCCCACCGTCTGGAAACTAATTGATCCTGGGGTCAACGCTGAAACTGCCTTAGCCACAGTGCGCAACACCGCGCCCGATGCCAACTCGGCAACGCGTGCCATAAATAATGGGGAATATCGCCGTCCCCGAGAGATCCCTAACGCTTGGTCAAGCGGATAACTTTGTACACCAGAAGCGTCGATCACCAAGCGGCGCTCAAACTGGACTGTGCCAAACAAACACTGAATGGAACGCTTATCCTTGCGTACAATTTGCCAATCCGCTTTACCAAGACACAGCTCAGTGTCAAACGCTTCTAGCGCTTGCGCCACCGCCGCACAAGCTATTTGCGCGATAAGTGGAATCAATCCCTCCTCAAATTGAATAAATGACTCAGTGGACTTCAATAATTCACTCGCTACTGTTACAATTGGTTCCATGGAAGATCGCTTCTCTCTATTTGTTGTGTGGTAACTCAATTAGAGGACAAGCGGTCTTCTTTTGTCAACCGGCTTTTCGGGTCATCCTATTACTTACTTTTCCCTCCCGAGGAATACTTTACACTAAGTCTCATCACGCTGAGGTTTGAGCTTGCGGCCGAAAATCTGGAAGCTACGGTGAACTGGCATCACTCCGGAAAGCTGGCCAAGTTGCCGTGCGGCCGGCTCCGGCAACAAGTGCTCCGGCGGGCTGGTCATGGAACGCTATGCCGCTCGTCGGAGCTAACTCGCAAAAACCGCGAGTGGATCTCCTTCTCGCTGGGGTCTAAGCGGTAAACCGCTAAGACCCCCACGGCTGATGACCAGCCCGCCTCCGCGCTTTTTGCCTCCGCCTCCAGATTTTTTTCGTGAGTGTCTCTTACCTACAAATCACTAGATTCTGACTTCACGTTAGAAATGAAATCAACGCAGCTGGGAAAACTGACCAAATTACTGGACACTGGAATTTCAAAATCACGTTAGTCACAATTTGATACGATGACGATAAATCCGCTGGTTTTCTTGCACGCCACCAATATTCTCGCGCTTCGATATGGGTCCTAGCACTTGGCACTAGTAGGCATGACATACTAGTCCCCCGAGCAACATGAGCCGTTGCAAATTATCTCGCAGTAGCACGCAGGCGTTTGAATTTAGGGCGGATACTGGCTGGTGGCGACAAAGTGAGCCTCTGGTGATCATTTATCGCCTAAGCAAAACCATCAGTTGCCACTAGTAGATATTGCATACTAGTCCCTGAGCAGAATCCAGTGGTTGGCGGTAGCACGCCAGGCGTTTGAATTTGGGGCGGAGGCTGGCTGGGGTGGCCATAGTGAGAACGCTGTTGGCGATTTATCGCCTACAGCGTTCCGCAAGTCGAGATCCAGCGGGTGGCGAGCAAAGCGAGACATCCCGGTTAGCTCGGCTGAGGACCCTCACTATGGCCACCCCAGCCAGCCGGAGTCCCAAATTCAAACGCCTGTCATTCCCCAGCCAGTTCGATCACTTTCACAATGGTTTCAGCGACTTTGACCATCGCTTCAGTGGAAACACATTCGTAAGGGCCATGGAAATTAATGCCGCCATTGAACAAGTTTGGCGTGGGAATGCCATTATACGTGATGAACGTGCCATCAGTACCGCCACGAAACGGCACACTTTCTGGGGTCAAGCCGACAGCTTTGATCGCTTTAGTGGCCAAGTCATAAGGCGTCGAGTCTTTTTTCAGCACATCATAAATGTTGTAGTACTGGTCGTTCAGCGTTAACGCAATGCGCGGGCGATCCAGCGTGGCGTTGAGTTCAGCGATCGCTTTTTGCATGGTGGCTTTGCGGCCTTCAAACAAGTTGTGGTCGTGATCGCGAATAATGTAATACATGCTGGCGTGATCGACAGTGCCGTTCACGCGCAACAACGCGAAAAAGCCTTCATGATCTTGGGTGAATTCTGGCCGCTCGAATTGCGGCAAGCTGGCATCGAGTTTTTCTGCCAAAGATAAGGCGTTGACCATGAGATTTTTGGCTTCGCCAGGGTGCACCGACGTCCCCGTGATCTCGATTTTGGCTTCGGCGCCGTTAAAGGTTTCAAACTCCATTTGACCTAATGCGCCATTATCCAAGGTGTAGGCGAATTTGGTGGCAAAAGCTTTGGTATCCAAATGCTTGCCGCCGCGGCCGATTTCTTCATCTGGGCCAAATCCAAAGCGGATCGCGCCGTGTTTGATTTCCGGATGCGCCAACAAATACCGCGCTGCCGCCACTGCCGCCGCGATGCCGGCTTTATCATCAACGCCAAGTAAAGTTGTACCGTCGCTGGTGATCAAAGTTTGGCCAAAATATTGTTTGAGTTTGGGAAATTCGTCAACGGTGAGCTTCAAGCCATTTTCAAAGTGGATCGGCGTGCCGTCGTAATTGGGATGCACTTGCGGGTGGACATTTTCTGCGGCGTAATCTGCCGTATCCAAATGGGCAATAAAGCCGATCGCTTCAGCGTCTGACCCATTGGCTGGCAATGTCGCATAAACAAAGCCGTCATCATGTAAGGCGACTTCACTTAACCCTAAGTCTGTGAGTTGCGCCACCAAGGCTTTGGCCAAAACGCTTTGCCCAGGCGTGGACGGATACGCAGTGCTGTTAGCATCTGAGCGCGTGTTGATTTGACAGTAACGGATAAAATCGGCTTGTAACGTCGCCGCATCGATTTGTGTAGACATGGTGATACCTCCGAACATTTTTCTTGTGACTCAGTGTGGACGCCGACAGGAATTTTGTCAAATTGATGAAAACTTGTTGACAATTTGATGAGTATCCACTAACCTAAGCATCAATAGCTGACATCGCAAAGATGAGTAACAGCCAACACCAGCTCAGAGAGTCTCCGTTTGGTGCAAGGAGAACTGGTGAACGTTGTGAATATGGTCTTTGTTTAGTCTTCATCGATGAGTTCGCAAGTCGATGACGGGCACTCCCGTTAACGAGTTTGGGTATCCGCTGCAGCGGGTACCTGCAAAGATCATTGCTGTGAGGCAATGATGAACCCAAGGTGGTAACGCGAGTGCTCGCCCTTGGCCGGAAACGGCTGAGGCGGGTATTTTTTTTGGAATCAAGGAGGAATGAATGATGAAAAAAGCACCAACGATCACAGGCGTCGTGTCACTAACAGCCATTGCGTTGCTCGCAGCTGGCTGTTCGAATCAATCAAAAGCGGCATCAAGCCCGAAGAAGCAACAAACCATTACCTGGTCAGAAGGTTCGGCGATCGCCACTTCTGACGTGTCCCAAGCCACTGATACCGTGTCGTTTCAAACGTTGATGAACACCCAAGAAGGCGTTTATCGCTTAGCCGACGCTGGCAAGAAAACTGAACTGGCATTGGCCAAGAAAGTGGACGTTTCCGCAGACGGCAAAACTTATCATGTCACCTTACGCGATGCCAAATGGAGCAATGGCGACCCGATCACCGCGCAAGATTTCGTTTACTCTTGGCGCCGCACCGTCGATCCTAAAACCAAGTCCCAAGACGCCTTTTACTTTGCGCCAGTGGCCAATGCCAACGACATCATCGCCGGCAAAAAGTCCCCTGAAACTTTAGGCATCAAAGCCCAAGATAAGCATCACTTCACCATCACCTTGGCGCAACCAACCGCTTACTTCAAACAACTGCTGGCTTGGCCGCTGTTTTACCCCTTGGATCAAAAAGTGGTTGAAAAATACGGCAAAGCCTACGCCACCACTTCTGAAAAGTCCGTTTACTCAGGGCCTTACAAGTTAGCCGGTTGGAACGGGTCGTCTGACACTTGGACGTTGAAGAAAAACAACCAATACTGGGACAAAAAGCACGTCAAACTCGCCGCAGTCAAAGAACGCGTGATCAAAGACCCAAGTACCGGCTTGAACTTGTACAACACCAACAAGTTGTCTGAGGTCAGCTTGTCTGGGACTATCGCCACGCAACAAACCAAAAACAAAGACCGCGTCGATCGCTTAAGCTCCAACATTTCGCGTATCGACTTGAACCAAAACAAAGTCGCTGCCTTCAAGAATGCCGACATTCGCAAAGCGTTATCCTTGACGCTTGACCGCAATGCGTTGGTCAACAACGTGTTAAAAGACGGCTCTAAAGCCGCCTTGGGCTTCATTCCTGTGGGTCTTGGTACCAACGCCGATACTGGCAAAGATTTCGCCAAAACCACCCAAGTCAAATCTGCTGTCAGCTTTGACTTGGCCAAAGCCAAAAAGCTTTACGCCAAAGGCACCAAAGCCGCTGGGGTGACGAGTTTGAATGTTAACTTGTTAGCTGACGATACCGACAATTCCAAAGCCGTCGCCGAATATATCCAAGGTGCTTTTGAGAAGTTGCCTGGCGTCAAAGTCACCATCACTGCCATTCCTAAGGCCCAACGTCTCCAAAAGCAAAACTCTGGCAACTACGACATGGTCGTCACCGCTTGGCAATCAGTATTCGCCGATCCTTATAACTTCTTAGATGTGTGGTTGTCGAATGCGTCATACAACAACTCTGGTTGGAAGAACGCCCAATTTGACAAGTTGCTTGACGAATCGGAAAACAAAGATGGCAATAACGTCGCCGCTCGCTGGTCTGCTTTGCAAAAAGCCGAAAAGATCTTAATGGAAGACCAAGGCACGATCCCGTTGTATCAAGCCAACGCCTTACAATTGGTCAAGCCTAACGTCAAAGGCATCAACTTCAACCCATCAGGCGTGCCTTACGACTTTAAAGAAGCTTACGTCAAATAAGTCATTATAATAGAAGAAAGGCACCACCGAAAATTTTTCGGTGGTGCCTTTTCTCATGCCTGAACTAACCTAACGGATCCCACGCCGGCAGCGCAACTGGTGTGGTAGTCAACGCCGCTTGGACAGATGCTGGTAGAAATTCTCGCTGGATCACCATTTCATAGGCATATTGTTGCATCCACTGCGCATCGGCATTGAAATAGCCTTGATGGCCGACTTTAGCCCCCCAAGAATTCTCCACTTTCCACTGGCGCGGTTGGTCATCGACGACATCCACGCCAACTAAAGTCATCGCATGCGACAAGTTGGCGGCTTTAGTTTCAAAGCGGGCACCTTGATCTAAAGTGCAATCACAATCCAATAAGTCGCTGAGTTGATACAATTCCCCTTTCAACGTGCCTGTTGGCCGGTCGAAATCTTGCAACACGTCATTGCCAAACAACACCGGCTGGCCAGCTTGTAGCTGGGTGATCGCCAGCTGTGACATCAAGGCATCAGGCACATTGACCAACAAAATAGTGTGTCCGCCTTCAATATTATCTTCTGCCGGCAAGGTGTAAGTTTGCCAATACTTCAAGTCGGCTCGCGAAAGTAGCGTCACTTGTTGGTTCAGATCAACGCCGACGATTTGTTGATAAAAGCTTTGCGGCGTTAAATCAGCCAAGCGGTGGTAGTCACCGTCGTCATCGCGATAAGTAAAATCAAACGTCGTCGGCACTGACCCATAGGCGTAAGTCAGCATGCGGTAAATATCGGCCATGCCGGCGTGCTTGATGTCTTGGCGCTCAGCCGGCTGCGCTTGGCGCAACTTCACCGCTAACTGGCGGAGTTTGCGGTTCAACACGCGGTTGAAATCAGCGGTATTGCTAGACGTATCAGTTTCTGGCATCGCTGATTTTGGCACCAAGCCATATTTTTGGATCAACGCCACCGCATTGTCGAATTGACCGCCATCATTATCAGGACGGCTGAGGATAAACGCCAACTCGCGGTCAGCCAGCGGCCGATCGGCCATGGCGATCATTTGCGTCAGAAAATGGTTGGCTTTTTCCAAGCGGTCGTAAAACGCCAAGTAACTTTCGGAAAACTCCAGATCTTTCAACTTGAGGCGTGCGCCAGCCACATGCCGCAATACATTCAACTGCGCAAACAGCCAACAACGGCCAGAATGGTTTTGAGCGGTAACGCCATGGGTGTCTAATTCAATATTGTAAGTTGGCTTCACGGATTCTAACGGCAAATGACTAGCCGCATATAAGCCGACATTTTGCACGGCGCGGGCTTTGGCCTGGCTTAAAACTGGAAAATTAAAGTGCTTGAGATCGATTGCATGCATAAGCTCACCTGATTTTTAAAAAAGTGTGGTTTGTTGCGGGGCTAACCCGCGATAATTCAGTTTTTGTTGCTGGATGAACCGTAAGGCATTGTCTGCCGCATCCCCTTGGCCATTGTTATTGAAAATAACCGCCACGTTGCGGCTGTCAAACTGCTTAGCGGCTTGCGCCAGTGCTTTAAGTTCAGGATCCAAATAGCGATAACTGGTGCGCCCTGGCATTTGGTTTTGTTGCCAGCCGGCATAATTGCGACCATGCAGGCGCAAGATCGACCACTCCGTATTGGTGGCCACTGGTACTAATGGCACACTACCAGCTGGGGTTTGCGGCTCATCAACGGCAATATGAATGAATTGCAATTGTTGTAGCAGTGCTAACGTCGATCGCCGATACTCGGGTAAATACCAGCTGTCATGACGAAACTCCACTGCCACAGGTAAGGTTGGATACAGTTGCTTGACGCGTTGAAAGTAGCGGACATTCGTCGCAGTGGCCGCAAACCAAGGCGGCATTTGAAACATCAACGCCACCAGTTGCTTGCTTTTGACCAATGGCGCCACGGATGCTTGCAACTGCTTGAATTGCGCCGGCACATCGACATTTGGATCAACTTTGTGCAACGTCATCCACTGGCTGGCTTTAATGATGAAATGCATTGGCGCTGGCACTTGGGCTTGCCAGTTCAAAACCGTTTTTAAGCTGGGGATGTGGTAAAACCCGGTATCCATTTCCATGATCGGAAAATATTGCGCCAGCTCTTTTAAGCTGCTGGTTTTACCATTAGCCGCCAAACTGGGATGATCCGCCACTGCAGTTAAGCCAACTTCAAGCATGAGTCAAACTCACAAACGTGTCGCCATGAAACTTAGACACATATGCTTGACCATCCCCACGGTCAAAAATTGGCAACATTGCCGCTAAGTCTGGCACCAAGCCTAAGTTATCTGGATCTTGTAGCCAAGTATTTGGCCAAGTGGTGATCACCCCTTCACGCGTCATTTGCGCCGCCGGCTCCAAGGCGTCTGCTTGGGCTTTGACCAAATACAAATCCCCGCGCAACTGGGTATCCACGTACCAATGCACGATGCCGCACACTGCTGCGTTTTGAATGGTCAAGCCGCTTTCTTCAAACACTTCGCGCTTGGCGCAATCCAGCGGTCCTTCGCCAGGCTCGAACTTGCCGCCGAGCCCATTCCACAAGCCGATATAAGGCTTTTTTCTTCGATTGATCAACACGGTGCCGGTGGGCGTTTGCACCAACACCACGGTATACGCTTTTGGCATGTGACGGCCTCCGTTTCTGTATATCCACCAGTTTACCCGCTTTTTGGGCAAACTGTACAAAAAGTCAGGCATTTTTTTGTGCAAGTTGTGCCATGTATTGTGAAGCGCTTCCAGCTATACTGAATGTATAAATCAGGGAAGCGTTACCACCCTTTGTAAAAGGAGAACACATTATGGTTCAAATCGATCTCGATCATATTTATAAAAAATATCCGCATGCCGATCACGACGCGGTGATGGACTTCAACTTACATGTTAAAGACAAGGAATTCATTGTTTTCGTTGGCCCTTCTGGTTGTGGGAAGTCTACCACCTTGCGGATGATCGCCGGATTGGAAGATATCACAGAAGGCGAATTGCGCATCGGCGACAAAGTCATGAACGATGTGGCGCCAAAAGACCGCGATATCGCCATGGTGTTCCAAAACTATGCCTTGTACCCACATATGACCGTGTTTGATAACATGGCCTTTGGGTTGAAGTTGCGCAAATATAGCAAAGAAGACATCAAAAAGCGCGTCGACGAAGCTGCTGAGATCTTAGGCTTAACGGAATTTTTGAGCCGCAAGCCAGCTGATTTGTCTGGTGGGCAACGCCAGCGTGTCGCTTTAGGCCGCGCGATCGTGCGTGATGCCCCGATCTTCTTGATGGATGAACCACTGTCTAACTTGGATGCCAAGCTGCGGGTTTCCATGCGTGCTGAAATCGCCAAGTTGCACCGCCGTTTGAACACCACCACGATCTACGTCACTCATGACCAAACTGAAGCCATGACCATGGCTGATCGCGTGGTCGTCATGTCTGTTGGTAAAGTCCAACAGATCGGCACCCCTGCAGAAGTTTATGATAACCCAAGAAACCAATTCGTTGCTGGGTTCATGGGCTCACCTGCTATGAACTTCATGTCCGTTCACTACAAGAATGGCCGCATCAATGATGGCAAAGGCTTGGATATTGCCATTCCAGAAGGCCGCGCTAACATCTTAAACGACCGCGGCTATAACGATAAAGATGTGACCTTAGGGATCCGGCCAGAAGACATCCACACGGAACAAGCCTTCTTGGATACTTGGCCAGATCAAACCGTTGAATCCGTCGTCACAGTGTCTGAATTAATGGGTGCCACTTCACAATTGTACGCTACCGTTGATGGCACTGACTTCGTGGCCACTGTTGACGCGCGGGACTTCCACAACCCTGGTGAAAAAGTCAAAATGGGCTTTGATGTCAACAAAGCACACTTCTTTGACAAAGAAACCACCGATGCCATCGTCACCAAAGAAGCGCAAGAAGCGATGACCACTGAACAAGCTCAAGCTTAATGCATCGACCCTTGCCAGGTGATGCCGCATCTGGCAGGGCTAGTTACCATACCCCTTATTTTAAACGTCGCTTCTGCCTTGAAGCGGCGTTTTCTTGTGGCCAAATTTAGCCGCAACGCCAAAACGCCTTGGCACCGCGATTCAAAAAACGAATCGAGGCACCAAGGCGCTTGTGCGTTGGGCTAAAACCGCTTGATATCACAGCCTGAGCATCGTAGCTAAGTTATGTTTGATGGTATCAGCGGAGGCAAGATACTTGGCTTGTTCATCTGCTGGCAGCGTCAATGGTGGGTTGTCGATGATCCCAGTAGCGCCAACTGTGGCTAAGTGCCCAATGCTGATCTGTTGGGCATCATCCCAGCACGCACAAGCAAAAACGCGCCGCGCATCGCTTAACACCGCATTGGCCATATCACAAGCGACTGTGGCGATACCGTAATTGGTGTAATGCTTGCTTTTGAAAATGGCAAACCCGCCTTCTCGCGATGCTTCAGCCAATTGGTCATGATCTAATCCTGCAAACGCGGAAACCGGTGTGCTGTTGACGTAAACGGTCGACCACGCAGTAAATTGAGACGCCCCGTGTTCACCTAAATTATAGCCGCGCACATCTGCCACATTAACGTGTAACGCTTCAGCGACTGCGCGGCGCATGCGATACGTATCTAACCCAGTGCCGGTACCTAAAATGCGGTGTTTAGGCCAGCCGAGTTTTTGTTGCCAATAGTTGACCGCCACATCACAAGGATTGGAAATGTCGATCAACACCCCAGCAAAGCCGCTCGCTTGCAATTTCGGGGCCACGTCATCGATCGCCGCTTTGGTCGAGAAGGTTTCGCCATTGCGATTGCCGCCAGCGCCAACTTGAGAAATATCCCCAGCGGCAAAAATCACCACATTGGCAGTTTTTAACGCGGCATAATCATTGACTAACAACTTGGTGTAAGTTGAAAGGCCCCCTTGTGCATCTGCCAAGTCCAACTGCTCGGCAGTGGCGCGATCTGTGTTTTGGTCGATCAAAATCAGCGTATCGGCCAACCCTTTGGTGACCATCGTGTACGCCGTGGTCACCCCAACATGTCCTAAACCGATAATTCCAACTGTCCGCATCAACAACACTCCTTATTGATTTTGTAAATGCCGCTCGATCCGCTTTTCCGGGATCACCCACAACAATAACAACAATGTATCTAAAATAATCGTCAACGGCGCCCACCATAAGCCGATCACCAACGCGACCACGTTTCCGCTAACGGCGATCAGCGGTTTGTAGTAGCCATGCCCTAGCACTTGTTGGATCGCTTGGTCTTTGGTGTTGACGCGCAACAAACATTGCACCAGCGCGTAATACGCCAGATCGGCTAACAACACCACGCCGCCATAAAACATTTCTGGCGCCACGCTGGCCAAATGATGCGCCCCGACCCAAGCGGTGGCAAAAGGAAACAGCGACGTCGCAAATAAAAATCCGGTATTGCTCCAAAGCACCAGTCCGTCAACGTGAGTCACCACTTGAAACAAATGGTGATGATTATTCCAATAAACTGCCATGGTCAAAAAGCTGACCAAATAGATCAAAAACCGATACCGCAACGCCCATAATGCCGCAAAGTCGCCACCAGCCGGGGCTTGCAGTTCCAATACCATAATAGTGATGATGATCGCGATCACGCCATCAGTAAATGCTTCAACGCGATGTTTTGACATATTTTCCTCCAGCTTTCACCATCAAAGTTCCCCCGAATTTGATCAGTGTTGTGGTTGGTGATGGGCTTTGCCAGTGAATTCGGCGATCGTGATTTTGATCACGCCAACGCCTTGGATCTGATGATCAGCTAACGCGTCAAACGAAGCTAGCTTGCGCCCAGTTTCATGTTGCATCAATAGATCCAGCGCATGCCACTTCACTGCCGGATCATCGACGAGTTCAGCGATGCCAAAGCCGATCACACTTTGATACGCCGCTGAATAATCTGGCGCGCTTTGCCCAGCTGTCATCAACGTCGCGCCGCCGTCGATTTCCACACACACATGCGGATCTTTGGCGATCAAGGTGCGCTTTTTGCCTTGGCGGGCGCCATGGCTATAAAGAATCAAGGTGTCGCCTTGCCACTCATAGCCATAGTTGGTGGGGACGACATAAGGAAACGGCTGATCATTCATCGCCAAATGCATCACTTTGCATTGTTCAATGACCGCTTTGATCTCAGGAAGTTCGATTTGACGTTCTTTTCGCCGCATAAGCTTTCATCTCCTACAAATGTAACTGTTCAAATACGGATACCGCATCTGCTTGCACCATATGCGCGGCAGGCGGCAGTTGCAACGCTTCTTTGTTGACCGCCACTAAAGTTGCATCAGGCGAAGCATATTGCAACAACCCGGCAAAAGGATACACCACCAAACTCGTCCCCACCACGATCAATAAGTCGGCAGTGCTAACTGCCTGCACGGCTGCTTGCACGACTTGTGGGTCGATGGGTTCGCCGTATAACACGATATCTGGGCGAATAATGCCACCGTCTGCTTCGTGCACGTCAGATTCGCGATACTGCGCATAACTGAACGTTTGGTGGCATTTTTGACAATATAAGCGATACAAGTTGCCGTGAAACTCGATCACATGCTTGGCACCAGCTTGGGCATCTAAGCCATCGACATTTTGGGTGACGATCGTACCTTTGGCGTTGGAAATTTCCGCCATCGTGTCATGGATCACATTGGGCTGCGCTTCTGGGTGAAACATGTTGGCCAACACCCATTGATGAAAATCTTCATGATGTCGCGCTAAGTTATCATCGGATAACGCGTACTCCGGTTTTTCTGAATCCGCGTATAAGCCGCCTTTGCTGCGGTAATCTGGAATACCAGAAGCCGTTGACACGCCAGCTCCAGTCAAAAAGCAAATATTGTGTGCCGCGCTGATCGCTTGTTGCAGATCAAACATCGCATCCGCCTCCTAGCGTAAGCTATAGTCGATATGATACTGATCTAAAATTTCGCCTAATGGTTGTTGGTATAAACTTTGCATCGCTGCTGGTGACGTATCTGTTAACGGCAACACGAAGGCATTTTGCCGATCCCCTTTGCCTAACGCCACATAGGCCAGTTGCTTGGTTTGGCGATCGCGATAAGCGGAATGCTTCAAGGTGAACACTTGATTCAAACTCAAGCGCAATTGCCGCTGAGACAATACTGGTGGCAGCGTCGCAAATTCGTCGTTATCCAAAGGCTGAAATCTGGCGGCTTGCACCAACGCATTAAAGCGGGCAAACAAGTTCACCACCGCGCGCCGATAAGCAAATGGGGTATCTAACGCTTTTTGCGTCAAGGTTTGATACAAGTCTTGCGCCAAAGGATAAGCTTGAGGGAAATCGTTTCCCCATTGGGCTTTTTGCGCATCAGTGCCGCCATCCACAAACAAGGTCATGTGATCAAACAACGACAAGCTGCGATAGATCACCAAGTTGTCACCGCCAGCAGGTTCTGGTGGGATCGCCGCAGCGAAGCCTTTTTTAAGCAGGTCAAATTGCTTCTCGCCTAAAAAGCCGTGGGCGCGCTGCCACT
This sequence comes from Lacticaseibacillus salsurae, assembly GCF_045862175.1. Classification (NCBI taxonomy): domain Bacteria; kingdom Bacillati; phylum Bacillota; class Bacilli; order Lactobacillales; family Lactobacillaceae; genus Lacticaseibacillus; species Lacticaseibacillus salsurae. The sequence goes on from NZ_BAAFZI010000014.1 coordinate 12,875, forward strand.
CTGCGACGACTGCATGTAGCGCCGCTGTCGATAACGCGGTGGCAGTGGCGTAATGCTGTTTGTCGATTTCTGGGGTGCCAGTCAACAAGTGATATTGCACTTGCGGATAGCCACTAGTGGCCAAATACATGTGCATCAATTCATGGCTCAAGGTGTAATCGACATCAGGTGAGTCTTTGATCTGTACCAACAAGTCGCCATTTGGCTGCAAGACTTCTTGAGATTGGCTGTGTACCAGCTTATCTGCCGGGGTGCCGCTGATGTCGAATTTGATCGGCATGGTGTAGCCTGGTTGGATCTTGGCGAATAAGTCGTTGAGAATCGGATTTTGAATTTCTACCATATTTACTCCTTTAAAACGTGACCAAAGTCGGTTGATGTTCTTGATAAACCGCCAATTGGTCGATGTGGTGGCGATGCAACAGCGCTTTGGCTTGGGCAAATTCCATTTCAAACGCTTCTGGCACATGCGCATCAGACCCTAAGGTGAACAACTTACCGCCAAGGGCTTGATACCACGGGATCACCAAGTCATACAAGCCAACGTCATGCCACAAATACATCGACTTGGTGTTGAGTTCCAAGGCCATTTGTTTGGCAATGATCTCACTAAAAATCCCTTGGATCAGCGGTCGCGCCCAAGTGGCCAGTTCACAAGGCGACACATCCACCACCCGCAAGCCATATTCAAAATGCGCCAACACATCAGCGCCGTCAAAACGCCGCACGCCTGCTAACATCTGCGCGTAATAATCTTGGACCAACGTTTTTTTGTCGACGGTTTTGAAATGGTCATCTTGAAAATCATACTCGCCGTTATGATGGAAGCTCAACAAGATCAGGTCATAGCGATTGGCGTCAAGATACGCATAAATATCATCGAGTTTGGGTTCATAATACCCCACTTCGATCCCGCGCAAAAATTTGTTGGGGTATTGTTGATGCAAGGCGTCAAGTTTTTGCACATAAGCGCGATAATCTGGCTTGTCATCCAAATGCTGATCATCAGGATTAAACATTTCCAAATGTTCTGTGGTGACAAAAGGATGGTCAGTTTGCGCCAAATAAGCTTCAAACTGGGCATCAGAGTCAAACGAGAAATAAGTGTGAACATGTTGATCATAATACGGCATCCGCGGCACCTCCGATTGTGTTACCCTTAGTCTAACTTACAAGGAGGCGTTATCAAATGGAAATTTCAGTTCCTTTAGAAAAAGGTTTCTTGCCTGACCGCTTTGGCAAACACGCCGCACCTGCCGATACCCATGCCGGCTACCCGAAGCGCAGTTTCCCGATCCACATCCAAAACGCGCCAGCGGCAACCAAAAGTTTCGCCGTGTGGCTGATCGATTATGACGCGGTGCCAGTTTCTGGTTTTCCTTGGATCCATTGGAACATCGCCAATATTCCCGGCGACATTACTGACATTCCAGAAGACCTTGAACGCAGTCAAGCCATTCCCATGACGCGCGGGAAAAATGCCAACGCTGGGCATTTCGTACATGCCACCGATCCGCAAATCGCCGAAGGTTACGTTGGCCCGCAGCCACCTAATGCTGACCATGCTTATACTTTAACGGTGTTTGCATTGGACACCACGCTTGATCTGCAGCCAGGATTTTGGTTGAATGAAGCGCGGCATGCGATGGCTGGACACATTTTGGCAGAATCTAATCTTGATTTATGGTCGCGTGTATAAGGCGTGATAACGGTTACATTTTGTGATATAATGAACACATCAAAGATAACGAGGTGGGCATTATGGCACGAAAAGTGATTCTTTATTTGGCACAGAGTCTAGATGGCTTTATCGCTGAGTCTGACGGAAGCACCGCTTGGCTTGGCGCCTTGGGCTCAAGCGCCGCAGATGACGCATACCAGCGCTTCTACGCCGGCATCGATTGCGTTTTAATGGGCCGCAAAACCTACCAACGCGCGCTGCGTTTAGCTGGCAGCTACCCTTATAGTGACAAAGAAAGTTATGTCTTCTCCACGACTTTACATGACACTGACGATCCCACCACGGTGGTCGCCGGCAACATCCCCGAATTTGTGCGCAAACTCAAAGCACAAAAAGGCAAAGACATTTGGCTAGTCGGCGGGGCGGATATTTTCACCGAACTGCTTCAAGCAAACTTAGTCGACGAACTGATCATCACTGTTGCCCCAGTATTGTTAGGCGACGGGATCTCACTGGTCGCCAGTGGTATTCAAAACGTCAACTTGCAGTTATCCAAAGTGGAAAAACTCGACCAGTTGACGGCCTTACATTATGATGTGTGCGGGTCAAAAGCGTAATTGACCCCAGCATGACAAAAACGCGTTGGCGAACTGCCAGCGCGTTTTTTGGCGTGAATCGAAAAAAAGCTTAAGGCCGCGGCCTTAAGCTTCATTGTGACATTATGCACGTTTCTTCAAGTTGTAAGCGCCAAAACCAAACAAGGCCAATAATGCTGCCCCGGCTAAGCCGATCACGCCACTTTGTGAACTTTCACCAGCTTGAGGCATTTTGTTTGCTTGCGTGGTGCCAGCTTGGCTAGCACCTTGCTTGGCCCCAGCCGATAACTTGGCCAAGTGCTTGGCTTTAGCCGCTGCTTTTGCCTGGTTGGCCAAAGCGGCAACTTGGGCTTGGTGTTGCTTAACTGCAGCCAGCTGTTGTTGGGCGGCTTTCAGTTGTGCTTGCGCTTGTGCCAGCTTGGTCGCAGCGATCTGAGCTGGGGCAAAGGATTCATTATATGCCAAAGTAGCATCATCAACAGCGCGTTTAGCGGCTTCAAGCGCGGCTTGGGCTGCTTCAACATTGGCATCAGCATTTTGCAAAGCATCTAAGCGCTGTTGGGCTTTAGCCACCGCATCTTGGGCCGTTTTAAGTTGTTGTTGGGCCTGCGTCGCTGCCGTTTGCTTTTCAGTCAAGGTGGCATATGTGGCATCCACTTCAGACTTGAATTGCGCCGCAGTTTGTTGGGCCTCAGCTAAAGTTGCTTGCGCATCAGCCAACGTCTTTTTAGCTTGCGTCAATGCGGGGGTATCGTGTGCTGCTTGCGCTTGCGCGGCGTCCAACGCGTCTTGGGCTTGCTTGAGGGTCGCTTGGCTTGCCGCCAGTTTATCGGTAGCCTTAGTCTTAGCAGCCTCGGCTTTGCTTTGCGCCGCTTGTGCCGCAGTCAACGCTTCTTGAGCATCATGCAAAGTGCCTAGTTGTGTTGCCAATCCTGCCGCTGCCTTAAGATCAGTCGGATGGCCAATCGGCGCTGGCGTGGTGGTATGGTTGAAGTAAGCTACAGACTTGGACACATCGGTCATATCTTGCATAACGAACTTCAGTTTGCCGTCCTCATCGACAGTTACCCCTAAATAGTTATAGGTCTGTGGCGTGTCGCGCGTCGCTGTACCATGGGCATCATATTCGCTCAATAACATGCTGCTTAAAATATCACTATACCCATTGTAGAAACTTTCATCTTCATCCCAAACGGGACCATTTGCGATCACATCAGTGTATTGTGTTTTATAATCTGTCCCACTAAACCGCGCACCTATATAGGCGATAACCCCAGCCTTCAAGATTGCCATGTTCGTGGAGCGATCCTGGCTAATATCCCAGCCAAAATAAGGGGCAAGATTTGTCATTTTCCCGACGCCCATAGGCTCACCTGCAGAGTCATAAGTGGGCAGTCCTGCCGCTTTGGCAACAGAAACTGAAAAATCTGACTCGATTTCATAGACTGAAGGGTTCCCTGTTTGCTCATAAACTACGCTACCATCATTGGCAAGCATTTGTGCTGCGATCACCGAGCCATCTGTTACTTGGACAGGTTTGAGACCCAGCTGTTGGCGAATGTCATTCAAGACGGATGCGGTAAATTCAGACAACTCCCGAACTTGTGTCTGGGTCAATTTCGTCATATCTGGAATTTCTTCGGCGATGTCGGCTTCAGTTGGAATATACCCAAGCATCGTCACTTGTTTCTTGAGCTTGGCCAAGGCATCATTGGCGTAAATGGCATTCATTTGTGCGTTGGTCAGCCCTTGACCATCCTGATTATAGTTAGCCCCCGGATCATCTTCAAACATTGCCTCAAAGTACCCATCTGGCATGGCTAGCCCACCAGTACCTTGTTCGTTCTTCACGGCAGCCATCGTGGCATCCACAGCACTTTGCGCTTCGGTCACGGCTTGTTGCGCAGTGGTGGTTTTCGTGCTGGCGGCAGCGGCATCAGCAGTCGCTTGGTCGCTGGCTTTGGTATCCGTGTCCACCGTCTTTTGGGCGTCTGCCACGGCTTTTTGCGCTTTTTGGGTAGAAGCAGGACTTTGGGCGACGACTTGCTTTTGCGCGTCATCAACGGCACTTTGGTCTTTGGTCACGGCAGCATCGGCAGCTTTTTGATCAGCGGTCGCTTGATCAGCGGCTTTTTGCGCGTCGGTAACAGCGCGTTGGGCTTGATCTGCGGACTGTTGGGCTGTGGTTTGCGTCGCTTTAGCGTCGTCGACTGCGGTTTTGGCTTGGGCGATCGCCTCAGGGGTGGCTTCGGCTTTGGTTTCAGTCGCTTGATCGACGGCGGCTTGCGCTTGGGTGACATTTTGTTGCGCGGTATTTTGCGCCGTGATCGCCGCTTGCTTAGCTTGTTGCGTCTTATCCGCTTCCGCCTTGGCGCTATCCACCTTGGTTTGGGCGGCTTTCACATTTTGCGTCGCGGTAGTCATCGGATCCGCGGCTTTAGTCGTTGTCGCAGTCGTCGCCGCGGAAACTTGATTTGAGGTCGTGGTGGCCCCAACGCCGGCAATTGCTGCTGCAGTGGCTAAAGTGATCAATGGTGTTTTCTTCATATGAGTACCTCCAAAGTGTTTGCTTTGCAATTCACAAACAGCTTAGCAAATACCGATGACATATTATGTCGTTCACTCTTTCTGGCGCAAAAAAAATTGCCGTTTCCGACAATTTATTCAGCCTGATAGCGATCAAGGGCGGCTTGATGCTTTTGTTGGATCAACTTGACCAACGACGGCGGGTCTAAGACTTTAACGCCTGGGCCTTGACTCATCAACCACATCACTGCGCCGGTTAAATATGCATGGGCTTGGATCACCACGGTACCATTGGGATTGCGGCGAATGATCTTGGCGTCAGGGAATTTATCCAAAGCCGTTGGGGGGTATTCGCTGTATTCAAACGTAAACGATGCGAATTCCCCAGAACTCAGCAAATAAGTGCGGTGTCGATGATCTTGCAAGGAAAACCGCTTCGCATAGTCCAGATTCATCCCTGGTTCTGCTTTGACAATGGCTTCGATGCGGTCTAAGCGATACAACCAAAAATGTCCAGTTTGCGGGACATACATCGCCACATACCAATAATGTTCTTCAAAAAATACCGCCACGGGTTGCGCTTGTTTGATCGTTGTTTGCGCATCTAGGCGCGGCGAATCCACTAAATGCGCCGTGGCGTGACTATTTTGAGAGGGATGATAGTTAAACGTCAGTAACAATGACTTGGCGATGGCCTTTTCGATCACCGGCAACAATGACAAAATCGGCTTGGCTTCAGTCATCGGTAAATAATCGGCGCGCGCTAAGCGTAATTGCTTTTCCGCAACTTCTTGCTCTTGGGTGCCTAATTGCCCCAACAACCAAGTCACACAAGCATTGAGCTCTTGAGGCGCTAAGCCACGGCTGGCTAACAAAATATGCGCGATCGCGGTGACCATATCGCGGCGATCACCATCGATCGAGGTCAATTTCCAGCCGCCAGTGACTTCTTGCAAGTCAAAGCGCGCCCCTAACGCGTCTTTGATCACCGCCAGATCGCGTTGTAAAGTGCGCTTGCCGATACCATATTCTTCGCAGATCACCGCCGCATCCAAGGTTTCGCCATTGATCAAGTCGGCTAATAATTTCGTCACTCGGGCATTGCTGTTCATTTCCCTCACCCCTTTTGAAGAATAGTGTAATCAAGTGCAAAACAAAAAGCCAGACCGCAATGATCTGACTTTCAAAAATTGCACTTACCCGACGTTTAAGATCCACATGAACCCGATGAAGACAAAGAACAAACCGTACATGATCGGGCTGACTTCTTTGCCACGCTTGGCGGCGATCATGGTGATCGGATACATGATGAAGCCTAACGCGATCCCATCAGAAATGCTGTAAGTCAACGGCATCCCTAACATGATCAAGAAGCTCGGAATGGCAATGGCCAAGTCGTTCCACTTGATGTTACGCAAGTTTTGCGCCATCAACACCCCAACAATGATCAAAGCAGGTGCGGTGACTTGCGTGGTGACCACTGCCAGCAGTGGTGAGAAGAACAAGCCTAGCAGGAAAAATACCCCAGTGGTCACTGCCGTTAACCCAGAACGGCCACCAACAGCGATGCCGGCACTGGATTCAACAAACGCGCCAACTGGAGACGTCCCTAGTAGCGACCCTGCCAACATGGCAGTCGAATCAGATGCCAACGCTTTGCCGACGCGAGGCATTTTGTTGTCTTTCATGAAACCCGCTTGTGTGGCCAAGCCGACCAACGTCCCAGCAGTATCAAAAAACGTGACCAACAAGAAGGTCAACACGACCACCCACATTTGCACCGTGTTGATGTCGCCAACATGCTTCAACGCCACTAAGAAAGTCGGTTTCAACGAAGGCGCCGCCGACACAATGGCACTCGGCGCATGGATCAAGCCGGTGCCTAAGCCTAAGATCGTGGTCAACACCATCCCGATGAAAATACCACCAGGCACGCGCCGCACCATTAAAATAGCCGTCACGATCAACCCGAAAACCGTCAACCAAGTGGTCCCAGTTGAAAATGAGCCTAACCCGACCAAGGTAGATTTGTTCGCGACGATCAAGCCGCCATCTTGTAACCCTAAAAAGGCGATAAACAACCCGATCCCACCAGAAATGGCATATTTCAAGTCAGCAGGGATCGCATCGATGATCATTTCGCGTAATTTGAAAATGGTGATCACAATAAAGATCAAACTGGCAACAAACACGCCGGCTAAAGCGGTTTGCCAAGGAATTTTCATCCCGATACAAACCGAATAAGCAAAGAATGCATTGATCCCTAAAGCTGGGGCGGTGGCGATCGGATACTTCGCCAAGATCCCCATTAACATGCACCCCAATGCCGATGCCAAGGCAGTCGCAGTGAACACGGCGCCTTTATCCATCCCAGAAGCCCCCAGTACGGATGGATTAACGAATAAAATATAGGCCATAGAAATAAACGTGGTGAACCCTGCCAAAATTTCGCGGCGAACGGTCGTGTTTAATTCCTTGATTTGGAAATAGGCCAGTAACTTCTTTTGCATGAACTATGCCTCCAGATTCTCAGCGCCAGATCATTCCGAACGCTGGCAGAAAAAAACGAACTTTGTTTCTGAAACAACGGGTATTATCATACATTAATTAACAAAATTGGTAAAGGGTAAATGTTTCACCACTAAATTCCGAACATTATCGTCAAACCAGCGCATAAAAAAAGCATCAGTCAAGCGACTGACACTTACGCCTGGACCCCGCGCGCAGATCTGGCCACTAACGCGATCCCACCGGCGCCTAGCACCAACATCAACGCCGCCATCCCACTGTTGCCTAGCAGTGGCGACACGCTGACGCTGACGCCGGAAAGCGTCGATGCCAACGGATTGACTGCCGCCCAGCCGCCAGAATAGGCGCCGATTTTTTGTTCATCCATTAATGCCGCGCGCAAGGTTTGCGAAGACGGCACGGCGATCATTTCCCCAACGGTCAAGATCACCGCCGCCAGTGCCAATGGCCAGAAGTTATTCACTTCAAAACTCAGCGCAAAGCCGACTGTTTGCAAACCGACCCCCACAGCAAAGGCCACACCTAACGCCCATTTGGCCGTTAAGCGGGTGAACAGCGCCATTAAAATAATGATCATCACCGTGTTGATGATCGTCACCACTGACAACATCCGCTGCCCATACAGCGCGATCCCAAATAAATGCGTGGCATTGAAGTCGCGGCCTAAATGCACCGCCAAATAAAAGTTCGGCTGGTTGGTCACAATGCTGGCCAGTAGCGAACCGGCTAAAAACAGCACATAGCGCTTATCGGCAAACACTTGCCCATAAGCTTTGACCGCTTGCCAGACTGAACCAGACACTGCTCGTTGGCTTTGAAATGTTTCACGCATGCCGAAGTTGATGATATTGATGTTGATCACCGCGATCACTGCCATGGCCAGCAATAATTCGAATAAATAGTCCCGGAAGAACCACCCGCCGATCGCCGCGCCAAGCATGACGGAAATATTGATCACCCAATACAACATCGCATACACGAAGCGCCGGTTTTGCGGCGTGGACACGTCGATCATCATGGCTTGTTCTGCTGGGTCAGATAGCGACCCACCGACACGCGCTAATAAGAAGCCGACAAACGCCAACACTGGATTGGTCATTAATGGCGAGTTCACCAAAGCCGCGATCAAATAGCCGATGATCAACAAGATACTGCCGGCTAACATGATCGGCTTGCGCCCATGCACGTCGGATAAATGTCCCCCATATAACCCCGCGATGAAGCTGGCGATCGATACCACGATCAATAAAATGCCTGCCGTGGCGGCGCCAAAGTAATGTGAATAGTAGATCGTCATGTTCGGCAAGACCGCCGCATTCAGTAATGCGGTCAAAAAAACTGTCAGTGTCCGCAGTTTTAAGTTTCGATCCAATGCCATAAATTCTTGCACGTGCCCCAGCCTCCAAAAAATACTTACCGCCAAGTATAGCGCAATCTTTGACTGGGCGCTCAAGTGGTTCTGCCCGTGCAGCACGGAAATCGGTGGGCTGCGGGGAATTGGCGCCACTGCGGAAAACTGGCCAAGTTGCCGTGCGGCCGGCTTCAGCTCTCGAACACAACCCGTTCGAGGAGCTTACGCCTAAATTCTGAACCAGCAAAAAGCGCTGTTTCAAAATTTGCCGGTGAAATCCGCGGATACCGCCAAAAACAGGCGTCATCCTTGATTTCACTGCCACAGGCAATTGGCCAGTTTTCCTTCGTTCTGCCAATCCCCCTCCGCCCACAACTTTTCTGGTTCAGCCGTCATTCATCGAACAGTAAAACTCACACTAGTAGGCATTGCGTACTAGTCTGACGCAAGATCAAAACACCATGCTGGAACAATCGCAACATGGTTATTAATTCAACAATAGCTGAGCTAATTCAGCAAGTAGCTTGTCGCGCGTGCGGTTAACTCTGGACAACTTAAAATCCTCGAATTTTGGATAAATATCGGACGACTTTCGAGAATAAATTTGCCATAGAATCGCATCTCGTGATGTGGAGCTGTCAATTTCAAACTTAGCAAGCACATCAAGCACGTCAATCTCGTGATGGATTGCGTTCTTATTTGCTTCTTGTCGTTCTCTATCAATCGCACTCTGTATTCGCTGCTTCTTGGCGGCTTCCTTTTGTCTTACGAGTTCAAGTCTAGCATCGTAATTGAAATACTTAGCGAACCTTTTTTGAAATATCTCTTCAAATTTATCATCAGTGATTTCTCCACAAGTAGTATCACAATAGTTCGCCATAGCATCAACCGCCTTGCTCAGCTTAGGATTAGACCGCTTCCCGTTCAAGATAACCCAAGGCTGAAAGTAACTTAACGGGATCTGATCGAGACGATTGGTCACTCGATCAAACCACAACTTCTTCGTGTCTGGCTTGTCTTGCTTTACAGTGTTTGCATTCAAAAGTTCAAATGCCTCAAATTCTTCTAATGCATCTCCAACAAGGTTCTCTTTCAGTAAGTCAATCAATTGTTGTGTTTCATTTGCAGTCATAAATGCACGCTGATAGGCTGTTTGCATCCACTTGGGCTTAGGGAGATTTCCTTGAATGTACCAATCCTTAACCATTGGCAGGAGAAATCCGGCGTAGCCGCCTATTCCAAATACACCATCAGTTTCGTGAACAATTATCGCGTGTAGGATTAGATGTTCGAAAATATCGCAATACACCAGCCCGCTTTTCTTCTGAAGTTCAAACGGGTACTCGAAGTACTTTATGAAGATGGAGCCAGCAAGGTTTATGTTCTCAATTTCGGCGATATGATGAGCGTAAAGCCCCTCGCCGCCACGCGAATACTTTCCTTTGGCAGGTGCCTTAATCTCACCATTTAAAAATCGTTGATATGACACTTCACGAAAGTAATCATCCTTAGCAGGTCCATACTTGTTAAGCAAGAACTGAACCGCATCCTCATATGCCAACTGAGAGAGAGTTATATATCCTTGGAGTTTTTTCGATTGTGGTTGCGATTTAGTCATGTCATTACCTCCACCCATATTCAGCTTGATTATATCAGATGGACTCGATATTGAAACCGTTTTCCATCGCAGAAATTGCGTGTCTTTTGTCGTGATAGGTAATCGTTATGGCAATCCCCCTTCGCCCACAGATTTTCTTGACGATGCTCGTGCATTGCCGAATCAAATCGTGTTGACCACCACATGAATGGTGCTATCGAACGTTGTCTGACCTGAGATAGTTAGCCGGCTAACTATCTGATTCAATCATCCAAGCGATCTTCATGCATCAATGCTCATGTTGGACAGGTACATCGCGGCGGGCGTTTGTATTTGGGACGGAGGCTGGGCGGGGTGGCCATAGTGAGAACGCTGTTGGCGATTTATCGCCTATAGCGTTCCGCAAGTCGAGATCCAGCGGGTGGCGAGCAACGCGAGACATCCCGGTTAGCTCGGCTGAGGACCCTCACTATGGCCACCCCGGCCAGCCGGAGTCCCAAAGGCAAACGCCCACCGCCTCCACCGCACAAAAAAATCGAGCCCGAAGACTCGATTTCAAGAACTTAGTAGCCATTGCCGCCAGTAGTGGTGACCACAGTGCCATCATCATTGTAAGTGCTGGTGGCAGCGGCAGTCCCATTATCTGAATACAAGGTGTAAACCGGATTGAAACCATCATTCCAGTTAAAGCCATTGGCCGTGTTGTAAGCATTTTGTTTGGTGTTGTAATTATCCAGTGTGGCTTTTTCAAGACCCATCGAGGTGCGGATCTCATCAGAAACTTTCTGCAATTCTTCCGTCGTTGGCACTTGATAAGACGAGCCGTTGATATAAACGCCTAAGCCTTGCAACGTGGATTGGGAAACGTTTTTGATGCAATCGCGGTACTTTTCGCCGATCGCGACCATATCACTGAACTTCAAGCTGGTGCGCATGGAACTCGACAAGCTGTCCATCAACGTGGAATAATTACTTAAGGACTTGGTCGATAACGCCTTGGTCACGATTTGGGTGATCACTTCGCGTTGGCGCTTTTGGCGGCCATAGTCACCTTGCGGATCTTCATGACGCATCCGCGCGTAAGCCAACGCATGGGCCCCGTCTAGATGCATTTTGCCTTTGGTGAAGGTGTAGCCACCTGCAGACGCGTCTGTCCAAGTGAAGGCCACGTTGACGTCGACGCCGCCAACCGCATTGACGATTTTCTCCAAGCCGGCCATGTTCACGGTGACATAGTAGTTGATGGGAATGTTCAACAACTTCTCAACGGTTTTCATGGCCGCTTCGTTGCCATTGGCGTTATACGCGGCGTTGATTTTTTGTGCCGCGGCGCCGTTGCCATCAACGATCTCTGCTAAGGTGTCACGCGGGATCGAGGTCATGGTCGTTTTCTTAGTTTTCGGGTTGATGGTCACGACGATCATCGTATCAGAATTACCTTTGTATTCCCGACCGAATTCGCCAGTATCCGTCCCCATTAACAAAATGCTGATGGGTTTGTCGCCGGTGACGTCTGATTTAACGGCCACTTTGGTTGAAACAGGATCGTAGGTTTTGTCCACTGCGGTTTTGGTTTGACTGTAAATGCGAACGGCATATCCAGCCGCTAACATCACTAAGGTCAACAAGATCATCGCAATGTAGTGACCGATGCTGCGGCGAGAATTCTGATGCTTGCGCGAACGCCGGTGGTTTTCTTCTTCCATATGTTAACTCCTATTGTTTACACTCATCTCACAATAGTTTACTCGCAAAGCGTAACGAACGCACGCGATTTGCTCAAAATCATACGTGTTATAATAATGTTAATGAAAAGTTGAGAAACGGAAGTGATTTTGATGTCTATGTTACCGAATCGTAATAATGTACCCACTGAATTAACCTGGGATCTGACCACCATTTTCAAAAGCGACGCCGATTGGCAAAATGCTTTTGACCAAGCCGCCAATGCCGGCGCGCAGGCGGCGAAGTGGCAAGGCCGCTTAGGGGCCTCGGCGCAAAACTTAGCTGATGGGTTGGCAGCGATCCTCCAAGCCTATCGTCAAATCGAGAAAGTATACGTTTACGCCAGCTTAAAAAGTGATCAAGATACTGCCAATGCCACTTACTCGGGCTTCAGCGCCCAAGCCCAAAGTTTATGGACGCAGATCTCCGCGCAAACCGCTTTTATGCAACCAGAAATCTTGGCCATCGCCCCCAAAACCTTGACCCAGTGGCTACAAACGCCAGAACTGCAGTTGTACCAACAGTTCATCAATACCATGGTCGCCCAGCGCGAGCATGTATTGTCGGCAGATCAAGAAGCGCTGATCGCCGCGGCTGGCGATGCGTTAAATGCCTCTAGTGCGACTTTTAACGTGTTGAACAATGCCGACTTGCAATTTGGGGAAATTCTCGATGAACAAGGTAATGCGGTGCAATTGTCGCATGGCACCTATGGCGAATTGATCAAAAGCACCAAGCGCTCTGTACGCCAAGCGGCTTTTGAATCGCTATATGCCACTTATGGGAAGTTTCAACACACTTTTGCGCAAACTTTAGCCGGCGAGATCAAAAAGCACACCTTTGACGCCAAAGTCCACCATTATGCCAGCGCCCGCGCCCAAGCCATGGCTGACAATCAGATCCCAGAAACCGTTTATGACACCTTAGTCGCCACCGTCAACGCCCACTTGCCAAGCTTGCAGCGCTATTTGGCCTTTCGCCAAGCACTTTTAGGCTTAGATGAGCTGCACATGTATGATCTGTACACGCCGCTAAACGGCAAACCGCCAGTCAGCTACACCATCGACGAAGCCAAAGCCGTGGCGTTAAAAGCTTTGGCGCCTTTAGGGGAAGACTATCTCAGCCATGTGCAAGCTATTTTTGATCACCGCATGATCGATGTGGTGGAAAATCAAAACAAACGCTCAGGCGCATATTCTGGCGGTAGCTATGATACCGATCCATTTATTTTGCTGAACTGGCAAGATTCCATTGATGCGCTGTTTACCTTAGTCCATGAAACCGGCCACTCCGTCCATTCTTGGTACACGCGCCACAATCAGCCTTATGTTTACGGCGATTATTCGATTTTCGTCGCGGAGATCGCGTCGACCACCAACGAGAACCTGCTGACGGATTACTTGTTGCGTACCCAAAAAGACCCAGCTGTCCAAGCTTATGTGTTGAATTATTATCTGGACGGGTTCAAAGGCACGGTGTATCGCCAAACCCAATTTGCTGAATTTGAACATTGGCTCCATCAACAAGACCAAGCTGGACAAGCGCTGACAGCAGAAGCGTTGAATCAACAATATGCCAAACTCAACGCGCATTATTATCAAGGCGTGGTGCAAGATCCGCAGATCGCCTTAGAATGGACGCGCATCCCGCATTTTTACTACGATTATTATGTGTATCAATACGCCACTGGCTTTGCGGCGGCCTCAACGTTAGCTGCTGGCATCAGCGCCCATCAGCCTCATGCCGTTGACCACTATTTGAACTACCTCAAGTCTGGTAGCAGTCAAACCCCACTGGATACCATGAAAGCCGCTGGCGTGGACATGACCAAACCTGATTACTTGGAATCGGCATTTGCGGTGTTTGATCAACGTTTGGCGCAGCTCACCGCGTTGCTTGATCAGAAAGGATGACTGGGATGAAACAAACGATCGGCTTTATCGGCACCGGCGTCATGGGCACTGGGATCATCGGTAATCTGTTGCAAGCAAATTTTTCAGTCACCGTGTATAACCGCACCAAAGCCCACGCCCAAAAGGTGTTGGATCTTGGCGCGACTTGGGCAGACACTCCCCAAGCGGTCGCAAAAAATACAGATGTGGTTTTTTCGATGGTGGGCTTTCCTCAAGACGTCGAAACCATTTATTTTGGTGACGACGGGATCTTAAGTGGCGTCCATGCTGGGCAAACCATTGTGGATATGACCACCAGCACCCCAAGTTTGGCAGTGAAGATCCATGCTGCCGCAGAAAAACTTGGCGTTGCCGCGTTAGATGCGCCAGTATCTGGCGGCGATATCGGCGCCAAAAATGGCACCTTGACCGTGATGATCGGCGGTGCCCGCGACGCTTTTGAGCACTTGCGGCCGATTTTTGACGCGTTCAGCCAGTCGCTGAATTATTTCGGCACCGCTGGCATGGGCCAACATGCCAAAATGGCCAACCAGATCATGATCGCCGGCACCATGACAGGCTTGACGGAAATGCTAGTTTACGCCAAAGCGGCAGGATTGGATCTCAAGCAAGTGCTCGCCACAGTTGGCGGCGGCGCTGGCGCCAACTGGAGCATGCAAAATTACGGGCCACGCATCCTAGCTGGGGATTACACGCCAGGCTTTTTCATTAAGCATTTCGTCAAAGACTTGCGTATCGCCTTACAAGAAGCCGACCAAATGGGCTTAGACTTGCCGGCAACGAAGCAAGCCGAACAACTTTACCAAGCCTTAGTCGATGCTGGCTCAGGCGATCTGGGCACCCAAGGCTTGATCACCAGCTATCCTAGCTGGCAGTAGCCCCTGCGCTAGACATAAAACAAATGCCCCTGCCTCACGGTTTGATCAAACCGTGAGGCAGGGGCATTGTTATGATGGCTTTAATCTAAACGCCAGCGATGGATCGCCAAGGCGATAAAGTAAAAGGCAAATTCGATCGCGGCAATGAAGAAGGTCACTGGCCAATTGGTGTAATAGCCTAATGCCAGTCCCGCCCAAACGCCGATCAACGCCGCTGCCACTGAAATCAATAGCATTTGCGGCAGCGTTTTGCCAAGATATTTGGCGACACTTGGTGGTAGCGTCAATAAAATAAACACCAACAAGCTACCGACGATCTGCGCGCCGATGGATACCGACACAGCTAAGATCAACAAGAAATAGATCGAGATCAAGTTGCGCCGCACGCCTTGGGCAATGGCGCCAGTGGCATCAAATGAATCATAGGCCAAGCGGCGATACCCGATACCCATGGTGACCAACACCGCCAAAGCCAAGATCAACAACTGCCACACATCCCCGCGAGAGATCCCAATGATACTCCCAAATAAGATCGTGGTGGCATAACTGGCAGACGCGCTGGATAACGACAAAAACAAGATCCCTAAACCGACAAATAAACTGGACACCGCTGAAATCGAGGCTTCTCGCCGGGATTGTTGCACAGACAACTTGCCCACGGTGATCGAGGAAATAATGGTGAACAATAACATCCCATCCAGCGGTCGAATACCCATAAATACCGCAAAAGCGGCACCGGCAAAGCCGACTTCAGACAAGGTATGCGCCAAAAAACTCATCCCGCGAGCGGTGACAAATACCCCGACTAACCCACAAGTGATGGCAATAAAGGTACTGGCCAGCCAAGCATTTTGCATGAAGGCGTAAGTAAACATTATTCCACCTCCTGAGCGGGTTGCAATTCTTTAGGCATCGCGGCTTCGTTCATATCATGGGTGGCGCGCATTTCATAATGGCCTGGCGTCAGCAGCAAATATTGCTGGGTGTATTCTTTGGCCAATGCCAGATCATGCGTGACAAACAACACCGTTAAGTTCAGCTTTTGGTTCAGCTCTTGCACCAGCTGCATCAATTCGACTTTGGTATTCACATCCAAGCTGGCAGTGGCTTCATCTAAAATCAGAAAGTTTGGATCCGTCAACAGCGCTTGGGCCAAATAAGCTTTTTGCTTTTCGCCACCAGAAGCGCGCCCAAGCAATTGATCTTGGCGCGCAGTTAAATGCGTTTGCGCCAAGGCAGCATCGACTTGTTGCCGCTCTTTTTTGGTGTGCCAAGGAAATGGATGGCTTAATTGATTCAGTTGCACGAAGCTTTTGATCGATAATGGGTACTCTGGGTCGATATTGCGAAATTGTGGCACATACCCCAGCTTCATCTTTGGCATGAACGTGATCGATCCACTTTGCGGGTGCAATTGCCCCATCAGCAAACGCACCAAGGTGGTTTTGCCCACCCCATTGGCGCCGATCAGGCTGGTCATCGACCCTTGTTTCAAGTTGAAGGTCAAATCTTGATAAAGTTGGCGGTCATGAAAGCCGAAGCTTAGGTGATCTACCGACAGCAAGTCAGTCATCTGAGTCTCCTTAAAAGAAAATAGTAACGATTACGAATAACAATTTTACACGAAAACTTTCACGCTGACCAGCCCTGACGCAAAAAAGTCGCCAAATTGGCGACTTTTCGCTAATACGTCAGATCTGCACCACGCGTTAAATTGGCTTTCGTGATGGCAA
Organism: Lacticaseibacillus salsurae; assembly: GCF_045862175.1. Classification (NCBI taxonomy): domain Bacteria; kingdom Bacillati; phylum Bacillota; class Bacilli; order Lactobacillales; family Lactobacillaceae; genus Lacticaseibacillus; species Lacticaseibacillus salsurae. The sequence continues at coordinate 29,404 of NZ_BAAFZI010000014.1, forward strand.
AAGCGGCGTCAGACTTGAAGGCCGTGACCAGTTGTGCAAGCGGCTCCGTGGAATCTCTGATCTCCGCCGTGCTCGGCGCAGCATGGCCGTTGATGGTATTCAACCCGAATTGGCTGGCAAAACTGGTGATCACGATGCCACTATTGTACATATTGAAAAACTGCACCTGATCGCCATTGCGAATGGCATAAAATAAATGCGTTTGGCCTTTGGTAGCAGATGATTCATTCATCACCATCACCGTGTCACCGCTAGTCAACACGCCGCGCTCATCTTTGACCACTTGATAGGAATAACCACCTGCTTGGGCGTATCCCCCGGCTTCGCTGGCTTCAATGCCATTTAACGCCCAATATTCCAAAAAGTACAAGCTGGCCAAGTCCGCGTCAGTCAACGACTTCACCGCACTTTCAGGCGCATACTTGGCTTCTTTCATCGCGTCGATCGGATACTGGGTGTTGGGATCACTGCGCTGCCATGACGAACTGCTCGTCGTACTTGAAGAAGCCGCAGACGAGCTGGTGGCCGCATCGGATTTGCGACTACTAGTGGCGGGCTGAAACGTTTGCGCTGGTTTCGTTGCCGCGGCAATGGTCGGCGCCGGTAGCCACCCAGCCCAACCGCCTAGCATCAACAGCACGGCCAAAGCGGCAAAACTCAACCCCAACTCGCGCCGCCATAGCAATTGCTTAGTCAACAATTTCTGCGGCGTGAAGTACAGATCGTTGGCATCATGATCGGCATTGGCCGCGCTTTGGATCTGCATTTGCCAACTGGCCACCGACAGTGCCAACAATACGGCAGTGATCACTGCCACAGCGGCAACGCTGATGGCTAAGTTGCGCATCAATAACACCACCCCAGCGTCAAATGCCTGATTGCTGAGAACGTCAGTGGTGACAGTGGTATTGAATTGAATATTCACGGCGATAAATGCTGCGATCGCCGCGACGATACTTAAACCGATCGCGCCATTGCGTTTGAGTTTTTGCCGATAGGCGTCGCGCAATAAGCCGCGTAAATAGGCTTTACGCGCGGCTTTGATCTGTGAAGGGAACATTAATTTATGGGTGGTGAGTTGCAGGTCGACCACTTGCACTTGGATATTTTGCAACATGGCCCAACACACGCCGGCAGCGAGCAATAATACCACTGCCCCGATCAAAATTATCATCGCGGTCCTCCAGTTTTGTTCCAGTTTACCAAACCAGCAGACAAAAAAACGACCTTTTCAGATCGTTTTGAGGTTTATTTAAGATCAGATAAATCGTTGGCTTTGGAGAAGTCGATATAGATCGCTTTAGGGTTATCTTTAACGATCAGGATGTAGCCGTGGCCTAAGAAATCAGACTTGTCGCCGGCATAACTCAGCGGAAATTCTTGGGCTGGAGCCAAATTGCCTTGGATCAACAAGGCATACAATTCATCATCATCGTAATCATCTGAAAAGGCGATCGCCACTGGGGCAGTCACCAGCTGGTTGGCTTTGTTCATTAAACCGATCACTTCAAACAATTGATCAGTCACTTCTGTGGGAAAAGTCGCAGCGACTTGTTCAGACACATGATGGCGCTTGGTTGCTTCGTACATGATTTACCTCTACTTACGTTTTGTTATTAACTACTTTACGCTATCCACGCAGTCAGCGCAATGCTTACGCTCGCTGAAATTTCGCCAAAGCGTGATAACTGCCAGCCAACTGCGCATTCATCTGCAACCAGATCGGCCACAAACGCTGATACACTGCGGCATCAGGCCCTGGCGTCAAAGTCTTGGTAGATCCGACCAACGCTTCAACGTCATCTAACGAATCGATCAGCCCCAGCGCTTGCATTGCCAGCACTGCCGCGCCAAACGCTGAGCTTTCAAAGCTATCTGGCAATTGGATCGGTACATGTAAAATGTCGCATAGCATTTGCTTCCACAAGTCGCTACGGGCAAAGCCACCAGTGGCATGGATCACCTTAGGCGCGCCTGCCACTGCGCTGACCATTGAAAGCACGGTTTTAAGGTTGAAACAGATCCCTTCCAGCACCGCTTTGGCCATCGTTGGCGGATCAGTTTGTGGCGTTAAGCCGATAAAACTGCCACGGGCATCGGCATCCCACAGCGGTGCGCGCTCGCCAGCCAAATAAGGGAGAAACAACAAGCCATGCGCACCAGCAGGGATCGGCGAAACTTTTTGCGAGAGACCCGCCAAGTCTCCTTCTGGCAAAAAGGTACGCTGCGCCCATTGCCATACCAGCCCGCCGTTATTCACCGGCCCGCCGACCACATAACGATCCGGCGCCAAATAATAGGTAAACAACTTACCATTGGTGGCGACTTGCGGCTTGGTGATCACGGTGCGGATCGCGGCACTAGTGCCGATGGTGAGCGCCACTGTACCAGGCTTTTGCGCCGCGACGCCAAGATTGCTCAATACCCCATCAGAAGCACCGATAAATACTGGCGTGGCTTGAGGCAAGCCTACCTCAACGCGCATATGCGTTTGGTGATACGTCGGCGCTACCAAGCGCGGCAGTTGGTTTCTGGAAACGCCAGCCAGCGCTAACGCTTGCGGGAACCAATCTTTGGTGTGCAGATCATACAACCCAGTGGCATTAGCCAACGAAGTATCTTGCACATACTCGCCAAACAAGCGCCACCACACATAATCTTTGATGCCGATCACGTGTGCCGCTTGCGCCATGACGCCAGGCATTGCGGAATTGAGCCACATCAACTTGATAAACGGACTCATCGGGTGGATCGGTACGCCAGTATGAGCCACGATCGCCTGACCTTGCAACGTGTTTTGTAATCGCGCCGCAAACTTGGCGCCGCGGGCATCAGCCCAAGTCAACACCCGAGTTAACGGTCGATTTGCCGCGTCCATCACGATCACACTATGCATTGCCGCAGAAAAGCTGATCCCACGCACGTCGCTTGGCGAGATTTGGCCAACGACTGCCCGTAAGCCGGCACACACGGCATCAAAAATGGCTTCAGGATCTTCTTCGGCCATATCCACTTGGGTTTGGATCAAGGGATATCCGTGATCCGCTGACGCCAGCGCGTGGCCTTGTTGGTCGAATGCGACCACTTTGGTACTGGTGGTGCCGATATCTACCCCGATGACGATTGCCATAACTTACCTCCCAGACTTGTTGCTTTTAGTATACGCCAATTACAATGGGCCAGACATAAGTCACGTAGTCGCGTTCCATAAAGCACCGCCAAGTCACACAAACGGCTCTGCACCGCGATTCAAAGTGCGAATCGTGGTGCAGAGCCGCTTGTGTGACTGGCTAAAACCGCTTTATGTCTCAGCCTCTCAAGGGATCATTTCGTGGCTTTATCGACGACATGTCCGCCGAATTGGTTGCGTAAAGCGGCAACCACTTTACCGGTCATGGTGTCATCTTCTTCAGAACGGTAACGCATCATCAAAGCACTGGAGATCACTGGCGTTGGCACATGCAAGCGAATGCCTTCTTCAACGGTCCAAGCGCCTTCACCACTGGAGTGCATCACGCCTTTGATCTCATCGAGTTTCGGATCGTCGCTAAATGCTGATTGCGCCAAGCTCATCAGCCAACCGCGGATCACGGAACCATGATCCCATAACTTAGCGACGGCTTCATTGTCATAATCGAATTCAGATTTGGACAACACATCAAAACCTTCACCAATGGCTTGCATCATGCCATATTCGATGCCGTTGTGGACCATTTTCAAATAATGACCGGAACCGGCAACGCCAGTATATAAGTAACCATCTGGTTGGGCGATGGCTTTGAATAATGGTTCGATCACTGGCCAAGTCTTGGCATCCCCGCCGACCATGAAGTTGCCGTTGTGCCGCGCGCCTTCCATACCACCTGACGTGCCGGCATCAAAGAACTTGATGCCTAGTTCCGCCAGTTGGTCATTGTGGCGCAAAGAATCTTGATAATAGGAATTCCCGCCATCGATCACGATATCCCCTGCATCTAAAACGTCAGCCAGTTGATCGATGCACGCTTGGGTCGGATCGCCTGCTGGTACCATCACCCACACGATCTTCGGCGTTGGTAATGCTTGGACTAATTCAGCCACATCCGCTGCCGCTTGGGCGCCGGTGGTTTGCACTTCCGCGCGCGCTTGGGCACTTAAGTCAGTCGCGACGACATCGATATCATGGTCGCGCATGTTGCGCACCAAGTTCATTCCCATTTTGCCTAAACCGATCATGCCGATTTTCAAGATAATTCTCCTTTGTGGACCCTTATTTGTCTCTAGTATATGTAAATTATTTACAGAATTCAAATTATAATTGCGTAAATCTTTTTCTCATTAAACCATGCTATACTAGCGACAGAGGATATGGACATGCAAAATTTCGCCTTACAACTCCAAACCAACCGTCAAGCGCTTAGTGCCAAAGAACAAGCCCTAGGCGATTATTTGCTGGCACACCAACTCGACGCCAGCACCTGGTCGATTTCGACTTTAAGTCAAAACGCTGGCGTTTCTACCGCCACGGTATCGCGTTTTGCCAAAAATCTTGGCTATGCCAACTTTCAAGCCTTGCGCCTCGCTTTATCGCAGCCGCAAGCCAAACACCAGCTGTTTGAAGAGATCCAACCAGACGATTCGCTGCTTACCATGGCCGATAAAGTGTTTGCGGCTAATGTTGATGCGTTAAACGCCACTTGCGCCAATCTTGATGCACAAGCGCTTACGCAAGCTGTCGACTTATTAACGCAAGCCGGCACTGTCGGGTTATTTGGCTTAGGCGCCAGTAACTTGGTGGCGTTAGACGGTTATCATAAATTCTTGCGTACCCCGATCAACGCCACTTATGCCAGTGATTTTCACATGCAACTGATGGCCGCCACCCGCTTGAAACCTGGCGATTGCGCAGTGGTGATCTCCCACACTGGTAGCGACCGCGATGCGCTGGCGTTAGCGCAAGTGGTTCATGACCATCAAGTCCCACTGATCGTGATCACCGGCGCCGCCAAATCGCCGATCGCCAAGCTGGCCGATGTGCTTTTTGTTGCCATCGCCGAGGAAACCCAGTACCGCGTTGAAGCCTTGCACGCCTTGATCGCCCAAATGTCGTTGATGGACACCTTATTTATGTTATGCGCCGTCAGCCTAGACGCCGGCTCCACAGCCGTGCTCGCCAACATTCGCCAAGCGATCGAAAAAACGCGCCTGTAACGCAAAAAGATCCAGTAGGCAATCTTTTTACCCCATTTGGTACTACAAATTCTAAGCATCCCATAATCGACCGTACTAAAGCGCCCCGCAATCTCAAAAATCGAGATTGCGAGGCGCTGCTTGTTTAGGCCAGTTTTTCAATTTTTTCTGCTGTGTGGATTAAATTCCACGGTAAACAGGCTAATCGTAAATAGTCGCTGTTACAAATAACTTGGACAAATCATTCACCAGCCACTACGATAGATAATCTGAAATTGTTACAAATGCCTTTGCAGCATCGTCTGATTAATATCCCCCCGATTAAATACCCATTTTCGGAGTGAAAAGCATCCGTCTTGTTCCTGGAGTGAATCTAGTCATTTCATTAAGAATGATGCAATCAAAAACAGTAAGCCACTAACTATCATAAGTCTTGAAACACGGGTACTATATTTAAAGTAAGGCGCTAACAAGTTACCTGGCAACACAACTAGTGGCAAAGGTACGTCATGATCTTGACTTTGATATTCAATATAAACGCGTTGTGTACTTTTAATAACATTGCGCGACATTCCTGCGAAGATTGCGATAAGAAAGTAAATAACCGCTACCACAGCACACATGACACCATCTGAAGAATGGCTGGTAACAAACATTCGAAATACATATCCAGCAACCAAGAACGTCCCCAATAAGCCAAGAGCATATACAGCGAAATTTCGAGATTGCTTTTTTGTAATTCGCTGATTGATATAAGCTTGTGCTTCATCTTTCAACTGCTGAGATATTCCTTCTAGTTTTTCATCACGAAACTTGTTGATTCGTCGGGTTTGTAAAATTAACATAATAACACTTACCAACGCGATACAGAAAAAGATTATTCCAATTAATAAAATTAACGTTCCAAGAACCTGTGTCATCTCATCACTCCTTAAAAAATCTATACGGTTAATGTTACACCATATAGATTTCTTTGTGTGTTAAGAACTCTTTACGCCAACGCTGTTGCAAGAGCTGTTAAAGCCGCTGTTGCAGCCGCAGTAGCAGCTGCGGGAATATCAACAGGTAAGGATGCTACAACGAATGCACCGCACACAACAATACCTGCCAAGAAAGCCGCAATAATCGCATAACGAGCAAGCTTCCCAGAAAAATCGATCCAATTTGTCCAATCCGGAAGATTAAGTTCTAGTTCTAAAGCGAAAGTAATTGTTTCCTCCAATACACCTGTTGACGCTTCATAGACAGTCCACGCAATTTCGAAGGTATATGATCCATCAGACGAAGTTGAGGATTTCACCGTTACATTCCCTTCCTCAATTTCACTCGTCAACGATAGCTTGTTGAACTCTGAAATAACAAGATTATCGACAGCATCACTTGAAACACCAAGTTTTTCCAGAAATCCTTTCATACTGACTTCATCAACTTTACCATTCTTAATGGTAATCACTGTACTGTCATTAGGCGCCTCATATTCACTCGTCAACTTAGCAGTAATCTTCAACCAATTCAAATCAAGCAACGTGAATGGCACTTCAACAGTATGATCAAACCCTGGCCAGAGAGCTTGCACGGCATCATCTGAACTAGATATCTCAGCTGTATTAAACTCACTTACCCCAGTATCACGTCCAGATGAAGCATCCTGATCCAGATCAACATAGTAATTGTATTCGGTAAACTGATCAAATGCCCAGTTATTTGGCATTGCAAAGCCTAAATTACCGCTCCAACCATAAGACATATCAGCAACAAAGAAGTAAGAAATACCAGCATCTGCTTCAGCCTGTAAGCAAACATTGCGAGTCCCGTATAAACCCGTTTCGTATCCCCGTGAATTCAAAGTGCTCTTAACTGCCTTGATATAAGGAATGATCGTATTAGGAATATCGTCTCCCGTCAGATCAACATCACAGGCGAAATAGATGACGTTACTAGACGGAAAACCAAGCTTACGCGCTGCCGTTGCCGCAGCCTTAGCGTCACTCTTACCCTGAGCGGCAGTAAAGTAGTCTTCTACATACCCACCATCTTCATAAATCGGAAAGATGCTAAACCCTGCATCAGTAAGCAACTTAATTTCTGCTTTCGATAAGCTCTTATCAACATAGTCAGTACCCACAGTTCCTGTCAAGTAACGTCCTACGATACTGAAACCGCCATCGGTATACAGTTTCTTGATTACACTAGCGTCTAGCAACTGAGTCGCGGTATCAAAGGTATCTGAGTTTCGACTAGTATCCCCATTGCTAGTTAGTAAGCCTTTGATTGCAGTATATCCAGCAACAGGAGAAGCATTATCATAGTTCATGAACAGACAGAACAGATCAACTGCTTCACCAACCTCTTCTGTATAAGTCATTCCAATATCCCCATCGTAGAACCCATTCAAGTAAAGACCGTATTCAACGATCCGTACAATTACACCAGTTGACCCGGTGCTTAGGCTAACACCCTTAAGTGCAGTTTCAGTTCCAGAGCCAAAATTTCCATTTGCGTTCGCAACATTTAATGCAAGCTGTAAAGCATAGATCAATGCTACATTGGTATCGCGTTGATAAATTCCGTCACAAGGTAGGATACCCGTGTAACCACTATATTCAGAGTTCAGCCATTGCTGCATAGCTCGCACCTTGGCCTTACCATTAGATACAAGAACAAATGCACTCATATCAAACAACGCCGCCATTAAGTTAACCGTGACAACGCCGTTCGCAGTAACTCCAGCATCGGTTTGTAATTCTTCAAACGCCGCGGTCAATTCAGCCGTGTAGTCATCCGTAAAGTCGCCTGGTGAAATACCTTTACACCAGAATGCCCCCTTAATCAATCGAGTAATTTTTGCATTATCATATTTCTCTTTGAACAAACCAACATATGGTTTTAATGCTGCCTTGGTTGCATCCCCAAAACCTTCGCCAAGGGTAGTGATACCAATTTCATGTTGCAACCCCATCCGTAAGCTGTAGATGGTTGGCCAGCCAGTCAACCCATTTTCCGGAGCAGCTTCAAATCCCGAAACATTACCATAAGTTGCATTCAACCACTGTTGTACTTCCAATACCATTGCGTCTGCCATAATAATTTCCTCCTAATTTGTTTTTCTGACATTACCTGTTATTTGCCTTCTTCCAATTGATTCATCAAAATGATTCGATACTAATACTGTCAACGAGTACAAGCCGATTTCCACTAAGATAATCCATAAAGTCAACCACATTCGGACGCCATTTCAGCAAGCCACGACTTAACTTATCCATTCGTTTCAACGCCTCTAGTGCACTCAGCGCATTGACTATCTGGCGTTGAATATCGCTCACAGGTTGAGTACGATCAAGTTCCCAAAACAAGCTATTCAAGACAAGCCGAGAGCCGAAGCTTCGCATATCCTGCCATTCCATCAAACTCAAGAGCTCTTCTGACGCCTCTTTGATCAGGTGGTCAAGCTCATTAGCGCGGGCTATCGTGATTGATTTTCCAGTCCGGAGAATCTGCTCGATTTCACGATGCACGATCAAAAGTACGTCAATATCTAGACTAGTTAATGATGTCTTCATGTGAGGCTCCTCCTTTACTTAGTGTGTTTTTTCTGAACGACTGTGACTAAGCCATCTAACACCTCCTTTAAGATGCCAACATTTACATACTGACTCGCCTTAGAAACGATCGTGATCATCTCTTGCAGGATGACAAAAATCGTAAAGATCAAGGCAACGCTCCATTCCCACTGCATCTTTAAGTGTGGGAGCAGCCCATCTACTACGGCGCACATCATGATCAAACAGGTGCTGATCGTAATATTGATGAACAGCGCCAATAACTCCTTCTTTAGTGCCCCTTTACTGGTGATCAAGATCAGCAGTAACCGGATGCCGACACATATCAGATAGAAGTTGACGAGGACGTGTGCTTCACCAAAAAAATGAATCATCAGATGTTCAAGCATATTCATCACTCCCTTTTGCTTCACATCCACCGAGCAACTTTCCGTGTTCCTCCTTGAGAACGATCTAAGCATATCGTGTTGCCAAACCTTTTTTGAGAAAGCGGAAACATGTTTCCGCAAAAATCTTCATAAAAAAATCTCAATATACAATGGAAATTGGAATATGATTACCAAAGATTATCAGCTCTAACTAATCAAATTAGGAGGCGACACTTATGAACAACTTTGTTATTGGCGACATGCTTAAACGAATTCGACTTGGCAAAGGGCTGACTCAACCCGCTGTATCAGGAGATGTTGTTTCTCCGCGACAACTTCGCAGTATCGAAAAAGGTGACCACGACCCAAGTCTTTATGTTTTCTTCGGGTTACTAGCAAATATGCACATGTCAAGCGTTGATCTCATGCGGGTCATTCATGAAATTCAACAAGCCATCTTTCATCACGAACGTCAACCTTTACACGATAACGGCCGTGAACACTTGTTCCGAAGCAATGAGTTCTATGACTTAGAAATGAAAATCTTACGTAGCATCCTTAACAAGTGCGACGCCGCCTACCTCGAACAAGTATTTCCGCAAGTAGTACGTGGACTCGAAAACGCAATGAAACACTCGGAACATCTGGGGGAAAGCTTCGATACCACCGTTCATATCGGCATGTATTTATTTCATATCGGTGAGCGTCACTTTTCATCCTCCGTAGCTAATTTGTTACAACGTTGGCACCCTGAATTTAGTAAATCCGCAACCTTCAATCACTATTTGGAGTACCTGTTTTTGCTGGCGCTTCACGGTGATGATCCAGCCATTACCCCTGAAAAGATCATTGCGTTTGCACACTTGGTACATGAAGACGAATTGGCCAATCGACTTTTCAAAATGCTGCCGAAAACCAAGTTAATTGCTTAATAATCATCCCAAGGAGGAAAAAGCCTATGACTAACATCAATTATCAATACGCGCTTGCATCTGCCCAAGGCGATAGCCGTCTGGCAACAGGAAAGATCGCGATCGCACATTCAACCGCCACCCCTGATGCCCTTGCCCTCAACATTTCCCGGAACATGAAAAATGATTTCAATAATGCTTATGTCCATTTCAATGTTGACGATGCGAACGTTTATCAAGTCGGAACCCCAGGGTATGTCGCTTGGGGCGCCGGTGCTATCGCCAACCCACTAGCGCCGATCCAAGTTGAGTTGTGCGAATTCTCAGATCGATCCCGCGCGTTATCGGCCTACCGCAACTATGTCAACTTGCTACGCGAACAATGCTTGAAGTATGGTATTCCGTTGACTCTAGATACGCAGGATCGCGCTGGCGTCAAGACGCATAACTGGATATCCCATAACCTTGGCGGCACAACACATGTTGATCCTATTAGCTACATGAACTCGATCGGTATCTCTCAAGCGCAGTTTGCCCAAGATTTGAAAAATGGGCTCAACACATCAACAACCACCGTTAAAACCACTAGCACAAAAACTGTTGCATCAAACAGTGGTATAAACTGGATCACTGAATCTGGTAAATTCACGATCACGACGAGTGCTGGCATCAAGTTGCGCTCAAGTAGACCCAGCACAACAGCAACATTAATTGCCGTACTCCCAAAAGGGTCAGTGGTTAACTACAATGCCTTTTGCTATTCAGGCGGCTACGTTTGGATCCGACAGCCTCGCGATAACGGCTTCGGCTACCTGCCAACTGGCAATGCAGTCGGAACAACTCGGAAGGATTATTGGGGAACTTTCAGCTAATATTGATCCCAATATTTTCAATAAGCATACAAAAACGGCTGAACGTGATAAGCGTTCAGCCAGATCTTTTGATCAAGGTACAAATATTTAGAAGTTAGCCGTATCAGGATCAGTATAGCTACCAGCCAATCCCGCTTGCGCATCGATGACTTCCATATCATGATGGGACAATTCAAAGTCGAATAATTCAGTATTTTGTTGGATCCGGTCTGCGTGCACTGACTTTGGTAATGGCAAGAAGTCATGTTGCAACGACCACCGCAATACCAACTGCGCCACAGACTTGTTGTAGCGCTTGGCCATTTTTTGTAACTCTTTGATGCCAAAGATCTTACCCGTGCCAAGTGGGCTGTAAGCTTCATTCAACATGCCATGAGCTTTGTTGTAAGCGACTAATTCAGGTTGGGCATCTGATGGGTTCAAGAAGATCTGGTTGACCATCGGCTTGACTGTCGCCGTTTTGTACAATTCATCCAAATGATGTTCGCGGAAGTTGGATACCCCAATGGCGCGAGCTTTGCCGGCTTTGAGGATATCTTCCATCGCGCGCCAAGTTTCTGCATTGACGCTTTGCCAGTTATCGCGATACTTCACTGGGTTTGGCCAGTGGATCAAGTACAGATCGACGTAATCGACGCCTAATTTGGTCAAGCTGGTATCGATGGCTTTCATCGTGTTGTCATAGCCATGATCAGCGTTCCAAAGCTTCGTGGTCAAAAACAGCTCGTCGCGCTTGATGCCAGACGCTTTGATCCCAGCGCCAACAGATTCTTCGTTGCCATAAGCCGCCGCCGTATCGATATGGCGATAGCCGGCGTCGATCGCCGCTTCCACACTGCTTTTGGCCACGTCACCATCTGGCGTTTGCCAAGTCCCAAAGCCGACGATCGGGATCTTCACGCCATTAGATAACGTATAGGTATCAGTTAATTTGGTTAAATGTGCCATTCAAAATTCCTCCTAATGTAGGTCTTTCACACCAGTTTCAAGCATTTGCATCACCAGCAAGGTCTCATCATCTTGGGTGACTTTAGGCGCACCATTGACGATGGTTTGATACACTCCTTGATACACCCGCCCATAATCGCCGCGCAGGGTGGGGACTTTTTCTTGGTGGTATTGGTTATCAGCGTCCATATAAGTCAACACACCGAAGTCTTCTGGCCGATCCAGCCCGAAATCCGCATGGCTTGGCATGTAAAAATGCTTCAAGTCATATTCTTGCCGGTCGGTGTCTTGCTTAATGAAGCTTCCGCGCGTGCCATACACCGAAAAACTCGGCCGCGACGTGATGCGGAAGTAGCTGGATTGGACGCAAACTTTCAAGTTGCCATAATACAAGTCCACTGTGAAGTCATCGTTCATTTTGCCAGGGCCAAGCAACTGCCGCACGTCATAGCGTACCCGATCCGGCTGACCAAAACGCCCCACCACTTGATCCAAGGTGTGGGTGCCATGCCCATACAAAAAGCTATCCGCCGCGCGATACGTGGAATTCAGCGGCGTTTCTGGGCGGAAGTAGTCAAACGTCGAATCCAGTTCAGTCAAATCACCGAGTTTGCCAGAATCGATCACTTTTTGCACAGTCAACCAGTCGGAATCAAAACGCCGATTGGTGTAGCATTGCAAAAACAACCCTTTGGCTTTGGCCAACGCGAACAGCTCTTGCGCTTGTTGGACCGTGTCAGTAAAAGGTTTTTCCAACAAGACGTTTTTGCCATGGTTCAAGGCGTCTTTGGCCAATTGGTAGTGGGTGCTGGCTGGTGTCGTGATCACGACTAATGAAACGTCAGCGTCGCCATAAATATCATTCACATCAGTGGTGTAATGCACCCCATCGATGGCCGCCCAAGGTGAATCCAGGTGGCGGGCATAAATGGTTTTGACCTGAAACTGATCAGGTAATTGCAAAACATAAGGCAAGTGATAGCGATTGGTGCTTTTGCCGTTGCCGATAAACGCAATAGTTAATGGTTGCATGCACGATTCCCCCTCGGTATCTAATTTATACTAATGTAAGCGGTGATACAAGAACGCACTTATAGGTGCCTACCAGCAGGCCATCAGGCCGAAAATCTGAGGGTTGCGGCAAAAAGTGCTCCGGCGGGCTGGTCATGGAACGCTATGGCGCCGTCCCTCCGGTTCGAAAAGCTGTGAGCTCCGGTGAATTGGCACCACTCCGGAAAACCGGCCAAGTTGCCGTGCGGCCGGCTTCAGAAATCGGCCAGTTTTCCTCCGTGATGCCAATTCACCTCCGCTCACAACTTTTCTTGGTTTGTCTATTTAACCTCTTGCTGACGGTCCATTTCGACGTGAACCGTCAAGCTAGCATAACTAAGAAAACTACCGAGTTACCCAGGTAGCCGATTTCAAGGCGCCGCGAATATCGGCCAAAACCAGCAGCTTACTTCACCGCACGCTTACAGGCAATTGAGCTGTTTTGCTTCCGTGATGCGACCCAACAGCTCATCACTAGTAGGTCATACATACTAGTGTCAGTCATGCCAACGTCACGCCGTTTGCCGGATACCTACTGGATCGAAGGGCGTTTGAATTTGAGACGGAGGTTGGCCGCCCCTGCATGGTGAGATTTCCGTTGGCGATTTATCGCCTACGGAAAGCCGCAGGGAAAGATCCGGCGGGTGGCGAGCGTAGCGAGACATCCCGGCTAGCTTTCCCGAGGACCCTCACCATGCAGGGGCGGCCAACCGGAGTCTCAAATTCAAACGCCCGGCCCGCAAGCCCAGCAAAAAAGACCCAGACAAATCGTCTGAGTCTTACAGTTACTTCATCAGTGCGTCAAGTAGCACTCGGCCTTGCGCTTCATCTTTGCGAAATGCGCGGCCTAACGCCAACGTTTTGTCGACAATGATGCTTTGGGCATCGATCACCTGATACGGGTGATCAGGCGCTTTTTCTTGCGCCAAAGATAACTCAGTACAACCCAACACAATGACATTAACGTCAAAGCGGTCGTGCATTTGCTTTAAGATCTCATGATACAACACCGGATCCACGCGGTTTTGTTCCTTGATGTTGTCATAGATCAACGTCATCACCATGTCTTGGATCTGTTGGTCGCCAAGCACAACTTGCCGACCAGTAGCTTCGATCTCACTGGCATAAATGCCATCCGCTAACGTGCCTTTAGTGGCGATCAAGCCGATACGCTGTTCATGAGGATACTGCTTGCCCATAGTTTGAATGGCGGTATGCGGCATGTGGATCAGCGGGATATCCGTCAGTTTGTTGAGGTCATCATAAAAATAATGCGCCGTGTTGCATACCATCACCATAAATTCAGGATGCAACAAACTTTGTTGTTCGATGTCTTCTTTTAAATCGGGATAAAAGTTTTCTTGCGTGTGGTCAAGGATGTAGCTGGTGCGATCAGGCACGGAAGCATGATTGACTAAAATATAATCCAAGTAATCTTGATCTTTTTTGGCGTGGCTGCGCGCATTAAGCAAACGGACGTAGCTTTCGGTGGCGGCGGTACCCATCCCGCCGATCACGGTAAAAAAGCGTCGCATGTTTAGCCTTCTTCCTAGTTTTGTGAGGCGTCGGCAATGGCTTGCACGACTTTGGAATCAGATGGCCAAGGGGTGTCGATGCCGCGAACTTTCTGGTATTGGTCTGCGCCTTTACCAGCGACGATCACGATATCGCCTGGCTTGCTGGCAGAAATCGCTTCTTGGATCGCAGTTTTGCGATCCAAAACTTTGTTGACGGTGACTTTATCATGATCGATGCCAGCATCGATTTCGTCGACAATGTCGGCAGGATCTTCAAAGCCAGGGTCATCAGTGGTCAAATACGCCACTTGGGCATATTCGCTTAATGCTTTAGCAAAGCCTGGCCGGCGCGAAACGCCTTTGTCCCCAGGGGCCCCGACGACGACGATGATCTTCGGGTCATGATATTCCGCTTTGATAAAATGCATCAACGCGGTCATACTGCCATAGTTATGCGCATAATCGACATAAACCAACCCGTGATCTTTAACGGGATATTGTTCCATTCGTCCTGGGATCGAGACGTTGGAGATACCAGGGTTGGCTTTGGCGCCATCCACGCCGGCCAAACCGCCGCCGATCAAAGCCGCAGTGGCGTTGGATTCGTTAAAGTCGCCGATCAAGCTTAATGAATATGGGCCGCCAATGTTCAATGCGGCAGCTTTTTCTGTGACGGGCACCAAGGTGAAGCGACTTTTGGTGGTGCTTAAAGTTTGGCTTTCAAAGCGGAAGTCGATATGCAGATCATCGCGCTTAGGTTTGAAGTCGCTAGACGCAAACAAGTAGATCGAATCTGGATATGTGGTTGTGGTCGCGGCAGCATACACTTCATCGAAGTGCTCAGTTTCAGCGTTGATCACCACTTTGCGGGAGTTGACCATCAGTTGCATTTTGGAATGCAAGTAGGATGCAAAGTTAGGATGTTCGTTCGGGCCGATATGATCTGGCGTGATGTTTAAGAAAAAGCCCACGTCATAAGTCAACCCAAACACGCGATTGCGCAAATAAGCTTGGCTGGAAACTTCCATGACCAAATGCGTCATACCGTTATCCACTGCTTGGCGCATATCATGGAACAAGTCCAGTGATTCTGGCGTCGTGAGGTCGGATTTGAATTTTTGATCCGGGTTCGGGCCGACAATGCGATCCAACGTGGAAAATAACGCCACGCGCTTAGGGTGCGCTTGTTCCAAAATGCCACGGGTGAAGTATGCCGAGGTGGTTTTGCCTTTGGTACCGGTATAAGCGATCACGAACAAGTCGTCTTGAGGAAAGTCGTAAAAAGCCGCCGCTAAAATCGCCATGGCTTTGGTGACGTTCACCACGATCAAAGCATTCATGCCGTTGCCTTCTACATAAGGCTTTTCGGCAACATAAGTGATCGCCCCATTGTCTTTGGCCATCGATAAATAGATCGGGCGAAAGTGGGTGCCTTTGCAAAAGAAAAGACTAGGCCCAGACACTTTGCGCGAATCATAACTGATGCCAGACATTTGCGTATCCAAAGAATTCTGGACAGCAGAGCTTTTCAGCAAGTGATGTTCTTTAAGTAATAAAATACATGCATTCAACGATAATGCCATGATGATCTCCTTGTGTGAGCGAGTGCGGCGTTTTTGGCCGCGTAGCAACCTCTATTATAACAGATTAACAATTAAGACGAAAATGTTACAAGCCGTCTGGTACAGCGATTTTCGTCAAGGTCACTTGATAATTGCCAGCAGGCGCTGAAACCGACACCACATCCCCGACTTTGTGATGTAACACTGCCGCTCCTAACGGTGAATCACTGGCTAAATTTGTTTCGGATTGCCCTGATTCTTTGGGCCCGACCAATGCATACACATCCTCATCGTCTGGGCCAAAGCTGATCGTTAGCAGCGTCCCGATTTCTGCCGTGTCACCAGTTGGGGTCGGCACGATTTGCGCATAGCGGATCAACTTGTCCAAATAACGCATGCGGCTTTCCAATTGGCGCAAGTCCCGCTTGGCCGCAGAATATTCCGCGTTTTCTGAGCGGTCGCCTAACGCAGCCGCTTCAGCCAAGCGCTTGATGCGCGCAGGACGTTGTTTTTTTAAACTTTCGATTTCATCAGCGAAGGCTTGGACCCCCGCTTTGGTAATGGGATGATATTGCATAAGCATGCCTCCGCCAATAGGATACCGCGTTGCCGCCAGTTGCAAAAGCTTCTCTCATGAACTTAACAGAAAAGCTGGATCTGATCCAACCTATCGTCAGATCCCAGCACCCCTTGATCTAAGTGCACCACCAGATTTTGCTGGCTCACATCAGCTATGACATGTGCTCGAAATCATTGTGAAATTTTCTAATTCTCGAGATGTACTCGAAAAAAATTTCACTATTTGTTCCTAACTAGACACCGGTGAACTGTCATATACATTTTCATAATGAAAGCTCATTGTAAATGGCATTAACTAAATAATTATGAAAGCAAAAAAACGCATCAGATCGTTTAGCGCGAAATTTGTACCTATTTAGGGCTTCTGAAAGATTGCTCAAAATTGCACAGCTTGCCTCAACTTGATTTAATTAAGTTAAGGAAATCATGATCCCTTATTTTTCTCCACCGCTCTAGATGTTCGACAGATGTTCAGACAGCTAACACTTAATATACAAGGCGGACTTAACATGAAAATTGCAAAACTTAGCTATGCCCTGCTATGTGCTGCGACATTGACAGGGACACTAGCACCTACCGCAACAACGTTTGCTTCAACCACAGATCAGCCAACTAGCGTAACGGCCACAGTTGGTAACAATGAGCTTGCCACTCCAGACTTCGATACAACAATAGTCGGAAAATATGTTTCTCTTAACAAAGAAACCGTTCAATTTGAATTATCTCCCGATTTGCTTGATGAAGTTTCAAAAGAAGAATATGATTTCGTGGTTGCAACGATCGAGCTTAGTAATGCTCATATCAAAGCGCAATTGGTAGCAGGACACATTTTTGGTATTGTTGATCCTACAACAGGAATTGAATATGCCGTTTATGATGGCGTTCTTCAACCAATGATTCAAGAACGCTCTGGTAAAGATAGTTTCAGCATCCACTGGAATTACGTTCATGTGGGTCTCTCTAGTGAAACGATTAATGCTGCTATTCAGGCCGGTGGATCCGCAGGTGGGGCGATTCTCGGTGGTTTTCTAAACTTTGCAGGTGGTGAAGCCATCGGAGCCGCTATTGGCGCTTTTATTGGCTCACGATTTTCGCACGTTACAAAGGGCATGTGGTTTGATATAAACACATCTTCAGGTAAAGTTACTGGATTCGGTTATCAATAGGGCATATACCAACGCTTTGATTTTAGACTCAATCTAGGAGCAATAGATCATGAAAAAGTTAACGCCTCAGCTTATCACAACTGCGATTGTGATATTTGTTATCATCTTTTTACTTGCCAGGTTCTTTTGAAAGCTTGTATTTCCAACGGAATACGATTTTTCAAGGAGCAAGCTTACGAATTACACGGTTGCAACACAAGCAATACAATAGCCATAAAGCCACTCTGCCAACATTTCGGTGGGTGCAATTATGTCTTTTTTGATTACTCATTTTCACCGAATAGCTCAAATTCAGCTTGTGACACATGAATATCACTGATGTCTATGACTTCAACGACGGCTGGGTATGATGAGGAAGTACAAAATTTGAATTAAGTCACGTTGATAGCACCACTATTGCCGAAAGCTTCATTGTTCAAGCAGCTATTATGGGCAACATGCCAGATCCTATTTCAATTGTGCCGTAGATCGTAAAGGGGTAATGTATTTGCGTATTTCTCGTCGAAATGTAGCGGCGATATTGACCGTTTTTATACTTGCAATGCTTACTTTGGGAGGCTGTAAAAATGCAAGAAGTACGACATCAACGTCAGCTGACAGCCTGACTAAACTGCCAGTGGTGAAAGTCGCGTACGGTAGTAAAAAAATTGCCGAGGGAGAAACGGTCGACAGAGTTACGGGAAATAAGCTGAAAATATCCGCCGTGTTACCAAAGCGGTGTATTGGACAATTATTGCTAGACGGCGTCAACGTGGCAAAATTTTCTTCGGGAAATAATGTTTGGCAAACAACAGACGTCGTATCTGATCATACGAGTAGACTGGTACATGATGGTACTCACCGAGTGACATTGAATCTGTATCGACCTAATTCTGGAACTAAAATCGGCACGGTATACAAAACATTTTCAACCCAGTGATCTCGAAAAAAGCTTCTGTGCTCTGAAGCGATAATCAGCACATGAAATACAAAGGCGTAAAGCCGTTTTGCCAATACTGAAGAGGCAAACGGCTTTACGCCTTTTTTCATTTATTTTCGCCAAACGATTTAAACCCGCAAATTGCAAGAACAAGTTAGCCACCCCATGGCACGACACCGTGAGATGAACTGTTATCTTTGATGAGTTGAGTTAGCTGGCTACGACTACCTTGGCAGCTCGTCGCTGAGCTCGAGCGCGCTCAGCGACGAAGACTTCCTCGGTCGTCCGATATCTGAGTTGGCGACGAGGGAGGCGGTTGAGCCGATCTTGAGTTTCGGCGACAGCTTGTGGGCTGACAGCGTCTAGGGATTCACCTTTGGGAAAGTCTCGCCGAACCATCTTATTGTGGAC
>NZ_BAAFZI010000015.1:0-44157 GCF_045862175.1 Lacticaseibacillus salsurae
AGTGATTGCCGCAATGTCTCGCTGCACCAGCTCTTGAGCGTGAAGCTCAAGAATTTGACGGTAATGAATAGCCATTACAAAGACCTCCTGTATTTAAGAATTGCACGCGCTTACACGTATGCTACCCGTAGTATACAGGAGGTTTCTGTATTGTTGGTCAATTTCTTCGCCGACCTTGGACAATTTTTTCGCCGAGTGGTGTCAAAAACTTCGCATTACCTGGTAAAGCTATATGCCGTCTTCAGTTAGTGCGAAGCATTTATTTTTGCCATCTTCAGCTGTTGGTGCAGCTCCGGCGAAGAGTAGCCACGTCGCATGACATCAAAATGACGAATTGCACCAAAAAAATGCCTCACGATCATTTTGATCGTAAGGCATTTTCAATATTAACGTGCAGTGGCCAATAAGTTGGCGATATTGTTCAAGGCGTCTTGGGCGATTTGCATCGCGTCTGGGTCGATGTCAAAACTTGGCAACGTCTCGTCAGTGTAGTGCAACAAGGCAGCGGCGCGAGCGACCATGTCGTACCAAGTTTGGAATGGCATTTTGTTGATGGCGCCAGTGATGGCACTTGGGCAAACTTGCAACAACTGGTTGATCACCAGTTTGGCTTGCGTCAAGGTCTCATCTGGGACCAAAGACAAGTTGGTGGCTTTGTTGGCTAAGCGATACAAACGTTCTGCGGCAACCAAAACTGGGTTTTTGAAACTAGCTTGTTGTTTGACCACAGAGCGGTCGTCCAACATATACTTTTGCAAACCGATCATTGAGAATAAAGTGATCTGATCGCCGATTTGGCTACCAAGGTCTTCTAGGCGCGTGATCCCACATTCTGCTAGTTGTTCTTTGGTGAAGGTCAACGCCGCATGGGCGGAGAAGTCAGAATATTGGATGCCGATGGTGGACTTGGAGTCGCTGGTGCGCAACATGAACATCACGTCTTTGCCGCTTTGCGCTTTGACGTAAGCGTTGAGCATGCGCGCAGCGACGGCTAATTGTTCATCTTCAAACTCGTTGCGGCGGTCCAAAGCGATGCGCACTTTGTTTGGCAAGTAGTCCAACGTGTCCAAAACGCGCAACACAGTGGCCAAGTATGGATACCAAATGCCAAAGCCCATGGCGAAGTTGCCCATATCCGATTGCGGGGAGTAAGTGACAAAGTTTTGCGCTTGATCGCCATGTGCTTGCGTCAACATGGCAGCGATCTGTTCATGGCTCTTGCCGCGGGCTTTGACTTCATCGCCTGGTTGCCAGCCGAATGGATACAGTGTGTTGGCGAATTGATCTAAGGCGTGATCGTCGTCTTGGTCCACTAAAGTTGCGCCGATGAACATGTTGCGTTGATAGTCATTGCCATGCACAAATGATTCATCGATAAATAGTTGCAAAGTTTGTGGATGTTTCTTTGCCACTGGCGCTTTTGCTTCAGCAGCGACAGGCTGAGCTTGTGGCTTTTGGGCAACTGGTTGCGCAGGCGTCGTTTGGGTTTCTTCAAGCTTGGCTTCAGCTTGTGCTTTGGCTGTTGGCTTTGCGGCAACAGCTTTTGCGACTGATTTGGCTGGGGCTTTTTGCGGCTCAGCTTTTGCGGCTGGTTTAGCTTGCGGCTTTGGTTGCACGGCTGGCTTTTCTGCAGTGGCAGTGGTGGTCGCAGGCTTTTGTGGTGCGGTTGGCTTTGGTGCAGCCGCCGGTTTTGCTTCAGTGGCTGGCTTTTGCGCGACTGCTGGTTTTGGTTCAGCAGGTGCTTTGGCTACTGGCTTTGGTTGCACAGCAGGAGTTTTGGCTAAATGGTGTGCTGGTACTTGGGCATTTGGGTTCATGCTGCCAACGCCAGCTTGCGACAATTGTTCTGCGCGAGCTTCCACAGCTGAGGCTTCGGCAATGCGTTGGGCTTCGTGTTCAGCTTCAGATTGGATCGGAGCACCATCCGTTTGATGGATGGTAAAACGAGCTGGTTGTTGTTTGCGCGTGACTTTAGCGGGCTTGGCTGGCGTCGTGGCTTGGGCCGGTTGGGCCGCTGGCTTTTCCGCTGGCTTTGGCTGCGTTTTGGTTGCGGCTTTAGCTTTGTTGGCGCGGGTTTGCGTCGCTTTTTTGCCAGCGGATTGTTTTTGCGCTGGCGCTTTGGTGTCTGCTTTTGGTGCGGCGGCTTTGGTGTTTGTCCGCTTGGTGTTGGTTTGTTTGGTTGAAGCGTTAGCCGTTTTTTTCGGCTGGTTTTTGGCATTGGCCTTGGCTGGTTGCTTGGCCGCTGGTTTTTGGGCTGCGGCTTTTTCGTTAGCATTGTTGCGGTTGCGCTTAGACGATGGCTTTTTGGCAGTTGACTTGTCGTCGGCTTTTTTGCCCGCTTGGGTGTCAGTTGGCAATTCGCCTGGCTTGGTGGCAATAATACTTTCATGTTCGTCGATAAAACGATTGATCTTGAACATGACCGCAGTACTCATTTTGACATCTTTTAACACTTTGCGCATGCTGACGGGAGAGATCCCGATTTGCTTTGCGGCTTGCGTCACGCTTAAATGCTCGGCGCTCATGATTTGTTTCAAATGGAAGGCAGTGCTACCATTCATAAATTGTTCCTCCTATATGGCACAACAAAAAAAGTTGTCCGGTGGTTTTTATCGGAGTCAAAAATGGTGCTGGTACGTCGCGCGCTGTGGCAGCGTCCCGCAACCAAATACAAGAGTTTGACGAAAGCATTTGCCGCGCTCAATTGTTGGCTCTTGTTAAGAGTACAACAAAACCCGCCACTTTGCAGAAAAAAGTGACAGGTTTTTGGAAACGATCATTCAATTTTTTCGTCGAAAGTTTGAATCGCCAAGTCGATGAAGGCTTGCACCAAAGTCGATAAGCGCCGTTCTTGGTTGTAGGCGATCTCCACCGCGGTTTGAAAGGCGGATTCAGCCAGCGGCAACACGCAAACATTTTGATCAGCCAAGTAATGTTTCGGCATGGAACGTGGGATGATCGTCGCCCCTAGGCCAACACAAGCCAGGGAACACGCGGTGGTCAAATTCGGCGTTTGCAACACGGTGCTGGGGGCAATATGATATTTGGTCAAATACGCATCCACGCTACGTTGAAAATCAGATTCTGGGGTTTCGCAAATGAAATCTTGGCCGTTGACAAAAGGCGCGATATTAACAAGCGGCAACTCTGGCGTGGTTTTTGGCTGCAGGCGCTTGGGTAAAAGCAACACGCCGGCGTCGTTATACAAATGCCGATAAGCCAGCGCCGCGTTGTAAGCTGGCGTCACGCCGATATAAACATCCAATTCGCCATTTTGGACGGCTTGTTGTAAAACGGTAGAATCCAGTTCGCGCAATTGGATGCTGACTTGAGGAAAACGTTGGTGGAATTGCGGCAATAATTTTGGCAACACCACTTGCGCCAAGCTGGAATTGACGCCGATGGAAATATGCCCATGTGCGTCTTGGGCGTAAGCTTGCAGATCATGGCTCAAAGTTTGATAAGATTGTGCCAGTTGGCGGATCTTGTTGAGATAATATTCGCCAGCGTAAGTCAGCTTCAGCGGATGTGCGGTACGATCAATGAATTCACAGTCGAATTCTTTTTCTTGGGTGCGGATGATCTTGCTGACAGTGGGTTGGGTCATAAACAACTCACTGGCGGTTTGGGAGATGTTCCCAGTGCGCGCCAGACTTTCAAGGATCTGGATCAGTTGATTTTCGCGGTCAAACAATGCCATGATCGGGCCCCCTTTTTGATTAGTATGCCAATTTCGGCATAAACCTGCAAGCATTGATATAAATTTTTGGTACAATATGTTCAGAATTGGAGGAAGCCTGTGCGAAAATTAAAATGGATTTTCCTATTAGGACTGCTGGTGTTAGCCGGTTGCGCCGCAAAACCTGAATCCGCCCACCGCATGCGGGTGGTGTGTAGCGTGGATTTCTACGCTGAAGTGGCCAAAGCAGTGGTTGGCACGCATGGCAGTGTGACCAGCGTGATCAATGACCCAGCAGTGGATCCGCATGACTTTGAGCCGACTGTCGCCACTGGCAAGTTGATCGCCAAATCAGATCTGGTGTTAGCCAATGGCGCCGGCTATGATGCTTGGATGAACAAGTTGACTGCCGCTGAGCCTGAGGTGGCGACGTTATCGGCAGCAAAGATCGTTGGCGTCAAAAACGGCCAAAACGAACACATTTGGTATAGTCCTCAGGCGATGCCTGAAATTGCTCGCGCCTTAGCCAAAAAATTAGGCCGCTTGGATCCCAAACATCAAGCCGATTACACGAAAAATGCCACAGATTACATTGCCAAGTTGCAACCGCTGATGACGTTGATCGATCAGTTGAAACAACGTGCAAACGGCAAGCAAGTGGCGGTGTCAGAGCCAGTGTTTAACAATGCGTTAGTTTATTTAGGTTATCATGTGGCCAATCCGCATTTTGCCCAAGCCGTGGAAGAAGGTAGCGACCCTAGTCCTCAAGATGTCCGACGGTTGAATCGGCAAATGGCGACTGGGCAGATCGCCTTTTTCGTGGTGAACACGCAAGTTTCCAGCAAGATCGTGGATAACGCGATCGTCTCGGCCAAGCGGTATCACATTCCGATTTTGCATGTGACTGAAACCTTGCCAAAAGGGTTATCTTATACCAGCTGGATGACCAAACAGTATCAAGAATTACACACGATCCAAAATTGATCAAGGAGTGACAGTGATGACCTTAGATTATGGCAAACAAGCAACTTGGGAAAATGGTTTTGGCACGCAAGGCTCACCAATCGCTTTGCGCGATGGGCAAGTGGTGGCAAATGAACATTTGCAAGTGATCGCGCCTTATCACATGCACCAAGAATTAGATGATGGCACCACGATCAAGTTGTTAGGCGAAGGTCAAGTGCAGATCGGAGCGCACCACTACACCTGTGTCCAGGTGCACTTCCATGTGCCAGTCGAGCATGTCTCCAATACTGCAGCAACGCTAGAAATGCATTTTGTCCATCAAAATGCGATCGGGCAGTTATGCGTGATCGCGGTGTTGTTCAAAGCAGGCGCCGCTGATCCGATCTTGCAACAAGTGATCACAGATTTTGCCGCTGGCCGGCAGCATCCTGAAGAAATCGATCTCACTACTTTGATGCCGAGGCGGGGTCACGTTTTCCATTACTTAGGTTCATTGACCACGCCACCTTTAACTGAAGGGGTGGAATGGTATGTGATCCAACCGCTTGACCTGACGATTTCCAAGGCCCAAGCCGTTTGGTTTGCTGATCAATTTGGGGATAATAACCGTGCGCTTCAACCTCGCCATGAACGGGTGATCGAAGAGTTTGACTTGAACTAAACGAAAAACCGGCAATTTTCCACTAATGGGAGAATTGCCGGTTTTTCGTTTCGTTAAGCTTGGTCGGACAAGGCATGAAAAATGTGTTGCATGCCCAGTTCCATGTGATCCATTTCATCGGCGTATTGATGCAATTGCGCCGCGTAGTTGGCCACTGTGTCGGCGTCGACATCGGTTTTATAGCGCAGTTTATGTTCCAAACTGGCCCAAGTATCCATGCCGACGGTGCGCAGTTGGATCTCCACTGGGGCATTTTTAACGCCATTGGCTTCAAATACTGGCACGGATACCACCAAATGTAAGCTACGATAACCAGACGCTTTGGGGGTTTTGATGTAATCTTTTTGGCGGATCAAGGTGATATCCGATTGCGCCAATAAGTTGTCGGCGACGGTGTACACGTCAGCTTGGTAGTTGCAGATCACGCGCAAGCCGCCGATATCATAAATATGGTCGTGAATGCTGGCAAAAGTCGGTGGCAGGTGATGGGCATCAACTTTGCGCATCAAGCTGCGGACATCTTTCATCCGCGCTTCAATATGATGGATCGGATTGTGGGCGTTGTGCAGTTGGTAATCGGCGTCGAGATTTTCGAGTTTGGTGCCGACTTCATTGACCGCTGCTTGGCATAGTTGATAATAACTGACGAATTCCGTCAAATCGATCTGCAATTCTGGTGGGGCAAAGCGGTTGAGTTCTTCTTTGGTTTGAAGCAGATTTGGTAAATTGGGACGTTGTAAAATCATCGATGATCCTCCTAGAGCTTATTGTACCACGGCGCACCGGCGAAAAAATAGCGGTCATTATTAGACAATAAATATTCAGATCAATGCTTTGAAATGTGAACTTGAGCGTTTTTCCTGATAACCGGTGAGATCAAAGGAAATATTTTTAGTCTTGAAGTGTCGCAAGAATCGTTACAAATTAAGAAATTTGTACAACTTTGACGTTAGTAGGATAATGACGTTAAGAATTCATGACGTATAATAAGGAGTTTGGCCATGTATCGATACTTCATTCAACCGCAATTGAATCGTATCAATAATACCTTGATCGGCTATGAGCTGTTGATGAAAAGCTACACCAAACAAGGCTGGCGGCCGCCAGCCAGTTTCAGCGAGATCCCAGCGCACATTGTTGCAGATGTGTTAGTGGCGACCACCAGCAAGCTGGCGTTGAAGATCCCATCAGTTTCCGTTAACCTCAATCGCACCCAATTGCTGGATGCTGACGTCAACACAGCTTTGATCAAGGCGCAAAACTTTTTGCGTCCAGTTAAATTAGTGGTGGAGTTAACCGAAGAGCCTAGTGATAAAAACATCACCTTGGATCGCTTGGAACCGCAGATCAAACGCTACTTAGCCCGCGGGATGGAACTGAGTTTAGATGATGTGGATTCTGGTGACAATGATTTCAGCCATGTTGAAGCCTTATTGCCTTATGCGTCAGAAATCAAGTTTGCCTTGCAGAATTTCTCCGCTGGCTTTGAAGACCCGACGCTGCATCAACGCGTTGAGTTTTGGCAAGATCTAGCCAAGCGTCGCAATCTACGGTTTATTTTAGAAGGCATTGAAGATGCGCATGATGACGTGGTCGCCGATGAATTGCGCATCGATCTACGCCAAGGGTATTTTTACGGCAAGCCACATTTGTTGCGCTTAGCCCCAGATGATCCAGCATAAGGAGGAAAACCCGTTTGAAAATTGTGATCGTTGGCTGTACCCATGCTGGGGTGGCTGCTGTCAAAGCCATTAAAGAATTTCATCCCGAAGCGCAAGTGGTGATCTATGAACGCGATGATAATGTGTCATTTTTGTCGTGCGGCATCGCGCTTTATTTAGCTGGCGAAGTCGACCAATTGTCAGACATGTTTTATGAAACGCCAGAACACTTAGAAAGCTTAGGTGTTGACGTGAAGATCCGCCATGATGTGTTGGCGATCGACAACGTGGCGCAAACGTTGCAAGTGCAAGATCTCAAAACCAATGAAGTGTTTGAAGATCATTACGACAAGTTGATCATGACCACTGGCTCGTATGTGCAAGTGCCGCCGTTATTTGGCATTGATGATTCGCGCGTGTTGATGTGCAAAGATGCCCGCCAAGCGGAATTGATCAAAGCAGATACCGCCAAAGGCCAACATGTCGCCATCGTTGGTGCTGGGTATATCGGCGTGGAATTGGCCGAAGCGTTTGCCAATACTGGCCATAAAGTCAGCTTGATCCAAGGCAACGCCCAGCTATTGAACAATTATATCGATCCGGGGATGTCTGCAGATATCGAAACAAAGCTTGAAGCCCATGGCGTTAAGGTGTATTTGAATGCCCGAGTCGAAGCTTTTGAAGCCGGTATTGGTGATTCAGATATCACGGTGCAAACCGCTGCGGGCAATGTTCAAGCCGATATTGCCATTGTGTGCACCGGCTTTTTGGCCAATACCTCGTTGTTACAAGGCAAAGTCGCCATGGATCGCCATGGCGCGTTGTTGACTAACCACTGGATGCAAACCAGTGATGAAAATATTTATGCCGCTGGGGATTGTTGTGCAGCGCATTTCAATCCCACCGGCAAATCCGCCTATGTGCCGCTGGCGTCTAACGCCGTGCGCCAAGGTTATATCGTTGGTCGCAACGTGTTTGGCAATAGCCAAAAAGATCTCGGCACCCAAGCCACGACGGCGATGCGTTTGTTTCATCACACATTGGCGACGACTGGTTTGACGTTAGTCCGCGCGCAAAAAGAAGGCATCCGCGCTGACAGTGTCACCTATGTCGGCCCTTATCGTCCTGCCTTTATGCACGGTCATGACGACGTGCGCATCACGTTGGTATATGGTTTGGATGATCGCCGCGTATTAGGCGCGCAGTTATGGTCGACGCATGAGATCACCCAATCGGCTAACGCTGTGTCCATTTCGATCCAAAACCGCAATACCATTGATGACTTGGCCTTTGTGGATATGTTGTTCAACCCGCATTATGACCAGCCGTTCAACTATTTGAATCTGGTTGCCCAACTGGCAGTGACCAAAGCCGACAAAGGCAACCAGTAGTCGTGTTTGTGAGCGACAATCAGAAATCGCATTTTGATTGAGAACCTTTTGCAACAAAATAACGCCGCGCGATCCGTTTAGATCGTGCGGCGCTATTTTTATGCCGGTTGTCAAATAGCATGTAACAAGCCGATCAAAGTTTGGGTGCTGGTCAACAACGGCACTTGATGACTTAACGCATAATAGTTCAAGGGGCTGGCGGTGGATTGATGTTCATCAAAATTCAACACGGCCCAAGGCTTTTGGGCGGGTAACGTGCCATCCCAAAGCGTTAAGGTCACGCCAACACGGGATAAGGCGTCGGTGATCTCAGTACTAGGTTGTTGTGAGCTCAACAACACATCTCCAGATGCTGGCAAAGTGCAGTGATAACTGTCACACAGCGCTTTGGCTAAGGCTTCGTGATAATCGCGTCCCAAGCCGATGGTTTCGCCGGTGGATTTCATTTCTGGTGCCAATCCTGTGGCCATCCCTGGCAACTTGGTGAAAGAAAAGACGGGCGCTTTGATCGCAACTCCTGGTTTTGGCGTCGGGCAGCCGATCGGTAGGTTAAGCTCAGCTAAGGTTTTGCCTAAAATCAAATTGGTGGCCAACTTGGCTAAGTGATAGCCGGTGACTTTGCTCATGAACGGGACGGTGCGGCTAGCGCGTGGGTTGACGTCAATGACGTACAAACGATCAGCGACAATGAATTGTACGTTCATCATCCCCACACAATGCACGGCTTGGCCAATGGCTGTGGCGGTTTGGATGATTTCCGCTTGTTGCGCGGCACTTAAATGTTGTGGCGGATAGATCGCGATAGAATCACCGGAATGAATGCCGCTGCCTTCTAAGTGTTCCATGATCCCAGGAATAAATACATTGTGCCCATCGGATAAAATATCCACTTCGCATTCTTTACCTTGCACATCATGATCGATCAAAATCGGCTGATGCGGTGCCGCAGCGATGGCTTTTTGCACATATTCAGCCAGTTGCGACTCATCTTCTACGATCGCCATAGCGCGGCCCCCTAACACGAAACTCGGCCGCACCATCACCGGATAGCCAACTTTTGGCGCGATGTGACGCGCTTCTTCAAGATTCATCGCCGTGTCGCCAAGCGGTTGGGTGATGTGCAAGTCAGCCAACAAGCTTTCAAACTCATGCCGATCTTCGGTTTGATTGATCCCAGCCAAACTGGTACCTAAGATCTTGACACCAAATTTGGCAAGCTTGGCGGTGAGATTGATCGCAGTTTGGCCGCCGAATTGGACGATCACGCCTAGCGGTTGTTCCAAATCGACGATATGCATCACCGATTCTGCCGTCAGTGGTTCAAAATACAATTTGTCAGAAATCGAAAAATCAGTCGAAACCGTTTCTGGGTTGTTGTTGATAATGATGGCATGGTACCCAGCGGCTTGGATCGCTTGAACACAGTGCACGGTGGTGTAATCAAATTCCACCCCTTGGCCAATGCGGATCGGGCCAGAGCCGATGACGATGATACTGTTGCCTAAAGGCTTGGATTCATTTT
The DNA here is from genome assembly GCF_045862175.1 of Lacticaseibacillus salsurae. Lineage (NCBI taxonomy): Bacteria > Bacillati > Bacillota > Bacilli > Lactobacillales > Lactobacillaceae > Lacticaseibacillus > Lacticaseibacillus salsurae. The sequence goes on from NZ_BAAFZI010000015.1 coordinate 9,881, forward strand.
CACCAGGAAAAGCGGTGGAGTAGAAATACGGCGTTTCTGACGCAAATTCGCCAGCACACGTGTCGACCATTTTGTACACTGGTGCTGGCAATAGGGCCTGCACCACCAATGTCGATACCCCTGCGGCATCAGCGATCATGGTTGCGGTAAAGCCTAATTGGTTGGCGGCTTTTGCGTGCTCAACAGTTAAGGTGCCGGTTTGCAAGCCAGTCAGCGTGTTAAAAATGTGTTCAAGTTTGTTCAAGAAAAACATGGTGATCTGCGTGTGGGCTTGGATCTTTTGTTTGGACCAACCTTGCCGCAAAGCTTCAAACAAATAAAACAACCGCACATCAGTGGGATGCTCCAACGCTTGGGTGAGCTCCGCGTCTGTCGGTGTGGTTTTAGGCAGCAGCGTGGTTTGCATGGTGGTATCTAGTTCCAATGATTGCACCGCTTTAAGCAAGGCTTCTTCAAAAGTGGTGCCGATGCCCATGACTTCACCAGTGGCTTTCATTTGCGTGCCTAATTGCCGCTGGGCAGACACGAATTTATCAAAAGGAAAACGCGGGATCTTAGCGACCACATAATCCAAGGTCGGTTCAAACGCGGCAAAAGTAGTTTTGGTGACAGGGTTTTGAATTTCTTGAAGGTTCAACCCTACCGCGATCTTGGCGGCGATTTTGGCGATCGGGTAGCCGGTGGCTTTAGACGCTAAGGCTGAAGAGCGGCTGACGCGCGGGTTGACCTCGATAATATAGTACTGGTCGGAATGCGGATCTTGGGCCAGTTGAACGTTACAGCCGCCTTTGATGTTTAAGGCGTCAACGATTTTCAACGAAGCCGAGCGTAACTTTTGAAACGTCGGGTCATCCAAGGTTTGATTTGGGGCGACGACGATCGAGTCGCCGGTGTGGATGCCGACAGGGTCAACATTTTCCATGCAACAAACCGAGATCGTGGTGCCAGCGGCGTCGCGCATCACTTCAAATTCGATTTCTTTATACCCGGCGATGGATTTTTCGATCAAGCATTCGGTGTTAGGGGACAACTCCAAGCCCCGTTGGCCGATGCGTTTGAGCTCAGCCACATTATGCGCGATCCCGCCGCCTGTACCACCTAAGGTAAAAGCCGGCCGCACGATCACTGGATAGCCGCAAGTTTGGGCAAACTGCAGCGCGCTGTCAAGGTCGTGAACCGTCAGCGATTGCGGCACCGGTTGATCGAGATCCTCCATTAATTGTTTAAAGGCTTGGCGGTCTTCGGCTTGATGAATGGTTTGGAGCCCTGTGCCTAATAATTCGATGTTCAAGCGCTTCAACACGCCAGCTTCATCCAGCGCCACGGCCATGTTTAACCCAGTTTGTCCACCTAAAGTCGGCAACAAGGCGTCAGGTTTTTCGATTTCCAAAATGTGGGTGACCGATTCTAACGTCAGCGGCTGTAAATAGATCTTATCGGCGATATCGTCATCTGTCATGATGGTGGCGGGGTTGGAGTTGATCAACACCACATCATAGCCCTCTTCGCGCAGCGACAAGCAAGCTTGCGAACCGGAGTAATCAAATTCGGCAGCTTGGCCGACGATGATCGGGCCTGAGCCGATCACCACGATTTTATGAATGTTTAAATTCTTAGGCATGAGCGGCGACCTTCTTTTCCATTAACTGTTTGAATTGCTTGAAAAAGCCACTGGCGTCTTTGGGACCAGGGTTGGCTTCTGGGTGATATTGCACAGAAAACATCGGCAACCATTGATGGGCTAACCCTTCAATCGTCCCGTCATCGCCTTCGATGGCCGTAACCACCAGATCCGTGTTGGCTAAGCTGTCAGGATCGACCATGTAGCCGTGATTTTGGCTAGTGATCATGGCGTGATCTGACCCCACTGCATGCACCGGATGGTTGATGCCGCGGTGCCCATATGCCATGGCGACGGTTTTGGCGCCATTGGCTAATGCCAAGATCTGGTGTCCCAAGCAAATGCCGGCAGTGGGATATAAATGTTCCAGTTTTTGGATCAGCGGCAATACCGCATAATCAGCGGGGTCGCCAGGGCCGTTGGATAACAAAATGCCGTCAGGATGCAAGTTTTGGATCATCGCCAAGTCCGTTGTGTAAGGCACCACGGTCACCGAAATCCCATTGGCCACTAAAGCATCGATAATGCCTTGTTTGGTGCCAAAATCGATCATCACCACATGCTTGGCATGCGCCGTTTCGCTGTGATAAGTGGCATGGCCCAGTTGCGGGGTCTTTTGACATTGGGCAAACAACTGGGCGTATACCGCGTCAAAGTCGTCAGTTAACGGCTGGTTCAACAATACCGCTTGCATGGTGTGCGACTGGCGAATGTGTTTGGTCAATTGGCGCGTGTCGACGCCTTGAATGCCTGGAACGTGTTGCTTCAATAGATAGTCATTTAACGTTTCGCCGGTAGGGCCAGGTTCATTTTCAAGGGTGTGGACGATCGCGCATTGCGCCAAAACTGTGGGACTTTGGTTGCGGGTAGGGTCCACGCCGTAAGTGCCGATCAAAGGATAGGTAAAAGTCAAAAGTTGGTTGGCGTAACTCGGGTCACTTAAGGCTTCTTGGTAGCCGACCATACTGGTATTGAATACCACTTCGCCAGCGATCTCGTTGGTCGCACCAAATGCAATGCCTTCAAAATGCGTCCCATCTTCTAGGTAGAGATATTTTTTCATGTTGCGCCACCTCGTAAATTTATGCAGTCGATATTCATTATTGCTTGTCCATATTTAACGGCAAATTCATGAGAATGTCAACAAAATATTCAGAGAATATAGAAAGATTTGCTCAAAATCGGCTGAAATCTGAATAAATGTTGAATAAAAATCGCGAAACACTTGTATTTTTGATGAGAAGGGGGTAAGCTACAGTCATTCAATATTTTGCATAAGTGAGGCAGACACATGAAAGTCGCGATCGTCGGAGTCACCGGTTATGCCGGCATGGTGTTGTATCAATTACTTAAAGCTCATCCAGAAGTTTCAGCCATTAACTTATATGGCCATGATCAACACCACGCCCAACCATTATGTGCAGTCGTGCCCCAATTTGGCCCGACAGAAACCGCGCCGCTGTTGCCTTATGACGCCCAAGCCATTATGGCAGACAACCAAGTGGCATTTTTCGCCACCAGCGCTGGGATCACTAATACGTTAGCCAAACCTTTCATTAAAGCGCAGTTTCCCGTGATCGATCTGTCTGGCGACTACCGGTTAAAAGACCCGGCCCAATATGAAAAGTGGTACCACAAACCTGCCGCTGATGCGGACGCCTTGCAAGCCGCACATTTTGGCTTAGCCGAATTTGCCAATGCCAAAGGCCATACCTATGTCGCCAACCCCGGCTGTTATGCCACGGCGACGTTGTTAGGCATCGCGCCATTGATCCAGCAACATTTGATCGTCAAAGATTCCTTGATCGTAGACGCCAAGTCAGGAACTTCCGGCGCTGGCAAAAAGCTCACGGCGTTGACGCATTTTTCTCAAACCAATGAAAATCTGCAACTTTATGGGATCAATACCCACAAACACATCCCAGAGATCATGCAAGCCGTTCAAACTTGGGATCCTCAAGTCCCAGCGCTGCAATTTACCACCACTTTGTTGCCAGTGACCACTGGCTTAATGGCGACCATCTACGCCAAAGCCGCACCTGGCGTTGACGGGCAAGTCGTCGCTGATGCCTTCAACACGACTTATCAAGATGATTTCTTCGTGCGCTTCACCGCTGAGCAGTTGCCAACGTTAAAACAAGTCGTTGGCTCAAACTTCACGGATATCGGCGCGGTGTATAACCCAGTGACCAACACGATCTTGGTGGTGTCAGTGATCGATAATTTGATCAAAGGCGCTGGCGGCCAAGCGATCCAAAACTTCAATCAAATGTTTGATTTTGACCCACTAGCCGGTTTGCCGACGACAGTGGCGTTACCTTAACTTATAGGAGGATATCGATATGACGATCTCAGATGAATTCATTTGGCCCAAAGGCTATTACACCGATGGCGTACAAGCTGGGTTGCGCGATCGAAACGACATGGGGTGGCTGGTTTCCAAAGTCCCTGCTGCCGCCGCTGGCACCTACACCACCAGCCAATTCATTGCCGCGCCGACGAAGTTATGCAAACAATTGATCGGCGAGCAACATCGCTTGCAAGCCATCGTAATGAATTCGGTGATCGCCAACTCCTGTACTGGCGCAAAAGGTTTTGAGAATGCCTTAGCCGAACAACAACAAGTCGCCGACAAGTTAGAAATCGACCCAGCCCTTGTTGGCGTCGCCTCGACTGGTTTGATCGGCGCCCAACTGCCGATGAAAAAGATCCACGCCGGCATTGAAGCGTTGCAGCTCAAACAAGACGTTGGCGTGACTACTGCGGTGATGACCACTGACACCCATCCTAAAATCGCCAGTGTGACGTTGCCGATCGACGGCAAGCCAGTGACCATTACCGGCTTTGCCAAAGGTAGCGGCATGATCCATCCCAAAATGGCCACCATGCTAGGCTTTGTATTTACTGACGCGAATATCTCTGGGTTGCAATTACAAGGTTTGTTGTCCCAAGTGGTAGATGAAACATTTAACCAGATCACTGTTGACGGGGACACCTCCACTAATGACATGGTCACGGTGATGGCCAATGGGTTGGCGGATAACCACTTGTTGACCACCGATCATCCTGATTATCCGGCTTTTGCCCAAGCGTTAAGTGGGGTGTTGGCGAAGTTGGCGCAAGGCATCGCCGCAGATGGCGAAGGCGCCACGAAGTTAGTGGAAGTCAACATTCATCACGCTGCGACCCATCTTGAAGGCCAACATGCCGCCAAAGCGATCGTTGGGTCCAACTTGGTCAAAGCCGCGATTTTTGGCGAAGATCCTAACTGGGGGCGGATCATTTCCGCTTTGGGGCAAACGCAAGTCAAAATCGATGTCGATCATGTCGCCATCACCCTTAACGGCTACAAGTTGGTGCAAGATTCGCTGGAATTGCCGTTTGATGAAGCGGCAGTCAAACAAGCGATGGGGGCTCAAAAGATCACCATCGACGTGGATCTCAACGCCGGGGATGCATCAGGGCAAGCTTGGGGTTGCGATCTCACTTACAATTACGTCAAAATCAACGCGTCTTATCGTTCTTAATGGAGGCTATCATGTCAGATCTGATCATTATCAAATTAGGGGGCAATGCGGCAACGCAATTGACGCCAGCATTTTTTGCCCAATTACAGGCTTGGCATGATGCCGGCAAAAAAGTGTTGTTGATACATGGCGGCGGGCCGCAGATCAATGCTTGGAGTGAGCAATTTGGCCTCACCCCAGTGAAAAAAGCCGGCATTCGCGTCACTGATACCAAAACCTTGCAAGTCACCCAAGCGGTATTGCTAGGCGTGGTCCAACCACAACTTTGCTTGGCGTTGTCTCAGCACGGCTTGCCCGCATTAGGCTTGAATTGTACCGATGCACATTTGTTAGTCGGCGACTTTTTGGACCAAGCGATCTACGGACAAGTTGGCGCCGTCACTGGCGTTAATGGCCAAGCGTTGGACGAATTTTTAAGCGAGCACATCGGCGTGTTGGCGCCGCTAGCGCAAACTGAAGACGGCCAGCTGTTGAATGTCAACGCAGATATGGCAGCAGCGGCAGTGGCCACGGCGCTTCACGCCAGCAAGTTGGTCTTATTGACAGATGTGCCAGGGGTGTTGGAACAAGGCAATGTCGTCGCCAAACTCACCCCGCAAAAAGCCGCCCAGCTGATCGCCACGAATGTGATCACCAAAGGCATGCAGCCGAAAATCGAAGCGGCTGCACACACTGCTCAAGTGGTACATGAAGTGGTGATCACTGATGCGTTGAATCACGCTGGCACCATCGTTGAAGCCGCGGCAGCTTGTTAGTTCAGGAGGAAATATATGAGTCATTTATTTAATACCTATGCGCGTTACCCCTTTGATCTCGTCGCCGGCCATGATGTGCATTTAGTCGACAACACCGGCAAAACTTATTTGGATTTCACTTCAGGCATTGGGGTATGTAGCTTCGGCTATCAAGATCCTGAAATCACCGGCGCTGTGGAAAGCCAATTGTCAAAAGTTTGGCACACGTCCAATCTTTATGAATCGCAGCTGCAAGAAACTGTTGGCGGCATGTTAGCCGGCAACGACAAGTTAGCCTTTTTTTGCAACTCCGGCACTGAAGCCAATGAAGCCGCGTTCAAGCTTGCCCGCAAAGCCACGGGAAAAACCCGCGTCTTAGCGTTTAACAACGGGTTTCATGGCCGCACTTATGGATCGATGTCCTTGACTGGCAACCCAGCGATCCAAGCCGGCTTTGCGCCACTGGTGCCAGATGTGATTTTTGCCGATTACAACGACCCAGAAGCCTTAGACAAAATCGACAGCGACTTGGCGGCGGTGATCTTAGAAGTGATCCAAGGCGAAGGCGGCGTATACGTCGGCGACAAGGCGTGGTTGCAAGCCGTTGCCGCCAAATGCCAAGCCACTGGTGCACTGTTGATCATCGACGAAGTGCAATCTGGTATCGGTCGCACCGGCTACAAGTTCGCTTATGAAGCGTTTGACCTCGATCCAGATATCGTCACCGTGGCCAAAGCGTTAGGTTCCGGCTTGCCCATTGGCGCGATGATCGGCAAAAAGGCGTTAGGTCAGGCGTTCACTCCAGGTAGCCACGGCACGACTTTTGGCGGCAACAAGTTGGCCTTAGCCGCCGCGCAACAAGTGTTGACCAAATTAACGCCGGCATTTTTGGCGTCAGTCCAACAAAAAGCCGCTGATGTGTGGACGACGATGAGCGACACCATTGCGCCATTGCCTGTGGTCACTGGCATCACTGGCATGGGCTTGATGATCGGCATTCATTTGGATGAAAAAACCAACGTTGAAGCTGTCATTCATCAGCTGCAAGGCCAAGGCTTGTTGACGTTATCTGCCAAGCACAATACGCTGCGCTTATTGCCGCCTTTGGTGATGAGCGCAGCGGATCTGCAGGCGGGCTTGGCGTTGATCGCCGATGTATTGAAGGAGGCATAGCATGACCAATCATTTTCAAAATCGCTCTTGGCTGAAGGAAATCGATTACACCCCGAAAGAATTGGACTATTTGATCGATTTTGCCGCGCATTTAAAAGCGTTGAAGCACGCGCATATCCCGCATCCTTATTTACAAGGCAAAAATATCGCCTTGCTGTTTGAAAAAACGTCCACACGCACGCGTTCTGCCTTCACCGTCGCCAGCATCGATCTTGGCGCCCATCCAGAATTCCTCGGCAAAAACGACATTCAATTTGGTAAAAAAGAATCGACCGCAGACACGGCCAAAGTCCTAGGCCGGATGTTTGACGGCATCGAATATCGCGGCTTTGCGCAACAAACTGTTGAAGACTTAGCCAAATATTCCGGCGTGCCAGTCTGGAATGGGTTGACGGATGACTGGCATCCGACGCAAATGATCGCCGACTTTTTGACGTTGAAGGAACAATTCGGCCACTTAAAAGGCTTAACGCTGACTTATTTAGGCGATGGCCGGTCGAATATGGGCAATAGTTTGCTGGTGACGTCAGCGATGCTTGGCGTCAATATCCACATCGGCGCGCCAAAGTCCTTGTGGCCGGCGCAAGCGGTGATCGATATCGCTCAAAAGTATGCCGATGCGGCAGGCTCTGAAGTGTTATTAACTGAAGATGCCAAACAAGCGGCAGCCGGAGCAGATGCGCTGTATACCGATGTGTGGATCTCCATGGGTGAAAAAATCGATGTCGCGGCGCGGATCAATGCGTTAAAACCTTATCAGATCAATGCCGATCTGGTAGCGGCCACTGGCAAAGCGGACACCATCATCATGCATTGTTTGCCAGCTTATCACGATCATCAAACTGAAGTCGGCAAGCAGCTCGGCGAAGAATTTGGCATGGACGCCTTGGAGATCACAGATGAGGTGTTCAACTCGGATAAATCCGTGGTGTTTGACGAAGCGGAAAACCGTATGCATGCGATCAAAGCCATCATGGCGGCCACGTTAGGCGATTTGTTTATTCCAGACAGTCTGTTTGATTAACTGGCGCCGGCTTTTAAAATACTGCGACGATCTGATTTTAAGATCGCCGCTTTTTTGCAAATCGTGGGGCTGCGGTGACTTGGCGTCACTCCAGAAAACTGGCCAAGTTGTCGTGCGGCCGGCTTCAGAAATCGGCAAAGCCCGCCGATGTTCTTACGCCTAACTTTTGAACCAGCCAAGTGCGCTGTTTCAAAAGTTGCCGGTGAAATCCGCGGATGCCGCCAAAGTTCGGCGTCATCCTTGATTTCACTTTCACGACAATTGGCCAGTTTTCTTCCGTGACCCCAAGTCACCTCCGTTTCCAGATTTTCTCGGCTGGTGGGCAACGACCTTAAATCAAGTCAAGCGGTGTTGTGGAAAACGATGAATTGACGATTTAACAATATCCCCAGAATTTGATGTTGGGTGTTGATAACTCCTAAGGCACTCAAGCATTCGGAATGGAACCACACATGTTTTTATGTTTTTCCTGACCTGAGATAGTTAGCCGGCTAATTATCTGATCGGATTGATCAAGTTGGATTCGTCCTAGATCTAAGCGAATGCGTTGTTGCCTACACTTCAACTTCAGCCCATGAATGTTTCGACACGATGAACATAGGCGATGCGTTAAACCAAGTTCAGAATCTGGTGCAATCAGTTAGCCATACCAACTGAGAAAGTCTGTGGGTGGCAAAAAGTGGCAATAACGCCGGTAAGTAACGGCTCAACAGTATTCACAGATTTCTGTGGTGGGCGTTGATAACTCGCCAGACATTCAGCAGAGTCGTTGAGGCAGATTCGAAGCTGAACCTTCGATAAGCCATGCGTTTGTTGACCTGAGATAGTTAGCCGGCTAATCATCTCCGTGGCCAATAGCATCACAGTACGTCACGTCGAGTGGTTGGATTTTGGACGGAGGCGGGCTGGGGTGGGCATAGTGAGAACGCTGTTGGCGATTTATCGCCTACAGCGTTCCGCAAGTCGAGATCCAGCGGGTGGCGAGCAAAGCGAGACATCCGGTTAGCTCGGCTGAGGACCCTCACTATGGCCACCCCAGCCCTCCGGAGTTCCAAATCCAACCACCCGGCCTCAAAGCTGATTGTTCGTTTTTTTGTTCAAAGCTGTGATGCGAGGTTCTCATCGTTGGTTAATTAAATGTCGTGTGAGATAAGTTGACGAAACCGCTTGACTTGAGAGATAAGCTCGATAATATTAAATTTGTATGATAAAATAAGACTGAGATTAAAACAGTTTCTAATGCGTAAAGGACGGGATAACGGATGGCACAGATATACGAAAACACGTTCCAAAGTGGCGACCAAACCTACAAATATGCGGATATTTCTGCATTTTTGGCCGATCATCATGCCCAAGTCGACACCTTGCCTTACACGATCCGCATCCTGCTGGAAGCGGCTTTACGCCGCCAAAACCAAGGCCACGCGCAAGGCGATGAGCTCAACGCCTTATTGCAATGGGATGACGCCCATGATCAAGATATCGCCTATCAACCAGATCGCGTGATCTTACAAGACTTCACCGGGGTGCCGGCGATCGTGGATCTTGCCGCTATGCGTGATGCCGTGGTGGCGCAAGGCGGCGATGCCAAAAGCATCAACCCCTCTGTGCCAGTTGACCTTGTGATCGACCACTCGGTACAAGTGGATAAAGCGGGCAATGACGAAGCGTTTGCCTTTAACGTCAAGCGCGAATTTGAACGCAATCAAGAACGCTACACCTTTTTAAAGTGGGCGCAAAAAAGTTTTACCAACCTGCAAGTGGTGCCACCAGATACTGGGATCATTCATCAAATCAACTTGGAGCGCTTGGCTAAAGTCGTCATGACCAAAGACGGGATGGCTTTCCCAGATACGTTAGTGGGGACTGATTCGCATACCACCATGATCAACGGACTTGGCGTGTTAGGCTGGGGCGTGGGCGGCATTGAAGCTGAAGCCAATATGTTAGGCGAAGCCACCTTGATGCCAACGCCTAAAGTCGTCGGCGTCGAGTTATCGGGTCGTTTGCAACCAGGCGTCACCGCCACGGATCTCACCTTGACGCTGACGCATTTGTTGCGCGAACACGGGGTCGTTGGCAAGTTCGTCGAATTTTATGGCGTGGGGTTGTCGAGTTTGCCACTGGCTTATCGGGCGACGATCGCTAACATGGCGCCTGAATATGGGGCCACTTGTGGCTATTTCCCGATCGACAGTCAAACAATCGACTATTTGAAGCTCACTGGCCGCGCACCTGAGCAAATCGCGTTAGTTCAAGCGTATGCCGATGCCAACCATTTGGCTTATAAGCCTGTGGAAGATGACATGCGCCATTACAGCGAAAACGTCACTTTGGATCTGGCCACCGTCAAGCCTAGTGTTGCTGGCCCAACGCGGCCGCAAGACTTGGTGTATTTAGCCGATCTGCCGAAGCAATTTGATGACCGCCGCGACTTAGAAGCTTTTTCAGTCGACGTGGCCGACAAGCATTTTGATTTACATCCTGGGGCTTTGGGGTTGGCGGCAATCACCAGTTGCACCAACACGTCCAACCCACAAGTGCTGTTTGCCGCTGGGTTGATCGCCAAAAAGGCGCATGAGCTGGGGATGCAAGTGCCTGAATATGTCAAAACCAGTTTCTCGCCTGGTTCGCGAGTGGTATCGGACTACTTGACTGCCGCTGGCTTGCAACAAGATCTGGATGCGTTGGGCTTTAACTTAACGGGATATGGCTGTATGACGTGTATCGGCAATTCCGGCGCCTTACAAGACGATTTGCAAGCGGCGGTTGAAGCCAAGCCTTATCCTTTGGCGGCAGTGGAATCGGCTAACCGCAACTTTACTGGCCGGGTGAACCCGAAGATCACCGACACCTACTTGGCTTCGCCACCGTTAGTCGTGATCTTCGCGCTGGCAGGCACCATGGATATCGATTTGGATCACCAACCAGTTGGCCATGCCGCAGATGGTCATGCCGTTTACCTCAAGGATCTGTGGCCAAGTGACGAGCAGATCGCGCAACTGACGGCTGATTACTTGCATCCAGAACAATTTACCGCCAATTACCAAACCCTTTATCATCAAAATGCCAACTGGGACGCGCTACCAACAGCGATTGGTGACACTTATGCCTGGGACGAAGCCTCCACTTATATTGCCAAGCCACCATTTGGTGAAGCCTTGACGCAAAAGGCGCCAATGACTTTAAGCGCCTTGCGCGTTTTGGCGAAATTAGGCGATTCAGTCACCACTGATCACATTTCCCCAGCAGGCTTCATTGGCCGCGACACGCCAGCAGGCAAATACTTGCAAGCGCGCGGCATCAAGCCTTTGGCGTTTAACTCTTATGGTTCGCGGCGCGGGGACCATGAAGTGATGATGCGCGGGACGTTGGCCAACATCCGTTTGCAAAACCAACTGGCCCCAGGCACGCAAGGTGGCTACACCACGTTGCCTGACGGGACCCAAACCACGATCTATGAAGCTTCGCGCGCTTATGCCAAAGCCGGCACCGGATTGGTGATTTTAGCCGGCAAAGATTACGGGATGGGGTCATCGCGTGATTGGGCGGCAAAAGGCGTGAAGTTGCTCGGTGTCAAAGCCATTATTGCGGAAAGTTTTGAACGCATCCATCGGGCTAACTTGGCGATGATGGGCGTGGTGCCACTACAATATTTGCCTGGCGACACGGCCCAAAGCCTTGGCCTCAGTGGCAAAGAAACGTATACCATCGAATTGGATGATGAACTGGCACATGTCACGGCAACGGCTGACAATGGCCAACAGACGCATTTTGACACCAAGGTGCGCTTTGATACCCCAGCTGATTGGGGGTATTACCAAGCCGGCGGGATCATGCCGCAGATCGTGGCTAATGCGTTGACTTAATATTTTATCCACAGGAGGAACACTACATGGACGTACCTAAAGGATTAGCAGGGGTAGTCATCACTGAAACCAAGATCAGCTCGACGAAAGATTCGAAGCTGACGTTTGCCGGCTACCCGATCGAAGAATTAAAAGACTTGCCGTACGAAGCAGTGGTTTACCTGTTGTGGCATAAGAACTTACCTAATGCCGACCAGCTCCACACCATGCAACACGATTTATTAACGGCCATGCATTTGCCTGCCGAAACCGTGCGCTTGATGCATGATATCGCGTTGGAGCCGCAACATCCTATGAGCATTTTACGCACGACGGTTTCGCTATTAGGCACCACCAACAATGATGGCAAACTGGACGAACCGCGCGAGATCTTAGGCAAAATGCTCACGGCGATCGCGGCGATCATCCGCTTGCGCGACTCGCAGCCGCAAATGCAAGTGAATCCTGAATGGGGCGTGGTCGAAAACTTCATGTACTTGTTTATGGGCCGGCGCCCGACCAAGTCGCAAGTGCGCATGTTCAATACCGTGATGGTGTTACATGCCGATCATGAACTTAACGCGTCGACTTTCACCAGTCGCGTGGTGGCGTCAACGAATGCCGACTTTTATTCGTGTTTGACTGCCGCAGTCTGTGCGTTAAAAGGGCCGCTTCATGGTGGCGCCAATGAGCAAGTGTTCAATATGCTCCAAGAGATCCGCCACACTGGCGTTTCGCCTCAGCGCTACATCGATGCCAAAATCGCCAATCATGAAAAAATCATGGGCTTTGGCCACCGCGTTTACAAAGATGGCGATCCGCGAGCGAAGATCTTGCGCGGAATCGCCGAAGAAATGGCCGATGAAACCAACAACCAGCCGTTTTTTGAGATCCAAGAACAGATCGCCAGCTACATGTTGGAAAAACTCGGCTTGCATCCCAATGTCGACTACTATACTGCCGTGGTGTATCACAGCTTAGGTTTGGATGAATCCACGTTTACCGTAATGTTTGCCGCTTGCCGTACTGCCGGCTGGTTGGCCCACATTATGGAACAGCGCGAGGAAGCTTGCTTGATCCGCCCGGCATCTGAATATGTCGGCCCCACGGATCGCCATGTGAAGCCACAAACCCGCAAATAATTTTGGAGGCGCATTTTGAGTCAAGCCATTACCATGTCAAACCACCAATTAAATACCCCAGATCATCCGCAGATCCCGTTTATCCAAGGCGATGGGATCGGGCCTGAAATTTGGCAAGCGGCGCAAAAAGTTTTTGACGCCGCAGTCAATAAGGCCTATCAAGGCCAACGCGCCGTCGACTGGTTGCCGCTTGCAGCCGGCGAATCAGCGTTTAAAGCCACTGGCGAGTGGCTGCCACAAGCCACTGTTGACGCGTTGAAGTCACATTTAGTGGCGATCAAAGGGCCACTGACCACCCCGGTAGGCGAAGGGCATCGCTCGATCAATGTCACCTTGCGCCAAACCTTGGATCTTTATGCATGTTTTCGCCCGGTACAATACTTCAAAGGGGTGCCTGCGCCAGTGGTACATCCTGAATTAGTCGATATCGATGTGTTCCGCGAAAACACCGAAGACATTTATGCTGGCATTGATGTTGCCGCTGGTACACCAGAAGTCAAAGCTTGGTTGGACCTGTTAGCAAAACAAGGCCAAAGCGATAAAGTGCGCTTTCCAGAAACGTCAGCGTTGGCCCTGAAGCCAGTGTCCCAACAAGGCTCAGCGCGGTTGGTGCATGCGGCCATCGCCCATGCGTTAAAGCATGATCGCCATATTGTGACTTTGGTGCATAAAGGCAACATCATGAAGCAAACTGAAGGCGGGTTTAAGCGCTGGGGGTATGCCGAAGCCGAACAGCACTTCGGGGATGTGACCTTTACCATGAATCAATACGTACAGATCCAAAAAGCGACTGGGCAAGCGGCGGCTGACGCGGCGTTAGCGCAGGCCAAAGCGGCAGGCAAAATCATCGTCAACGACATTATTTGCGACAATTGTTTCCAACAAACCTTGCTGCACCCAGATCATTTTGAAGTGTTGGCCACCATGAATCTCAATGGCGATTACTTGTCTGATGCGCTAGCTGCACAAGTTGGTGGCATTGGCATTGCGCCTGGGGCCAATATCAACTATGAATCCGGCCAAGCGATTTTTGAAGCGACTCACGGCACGGCGCCGCAGTTTGCCGGCAAAGATCTGTTAAACCCCACGTCGATCATGTTAAGTGGCGCGATGATGTTTGATTATATCGGTTGGGGCCAAGCCGCCGATTTGATCCGCTCAGGCATTGCCGCCGCGATCCAAAGCCAACATGTGACCCAAGACTTTGCCACTAGTGCCCAAGCATCAGTGCTCGGCACGCAAGGGTTTGGGACTTATGTGGCCCAACATTTGTAATTTAGCTGATTATCTGTGCGCCTTGGCACCTCGATTCGTGGTTTGGATCGCGGTGGCAAGGCGTTTGTGCGTGGTTTTGCGGCTGTCATATTGGAAATGCTTGTGCACAACTGGTTTTGTGCCACCAACTAACAGTTCTGTCACATTGCTTGAGTGTCCAACAAGAGGCGTGTATCTTGAATGGTGGAGGTGACAGTGATGAAACGACGCACGTTAAAAGCATTGGAATTGATGATCATGGTGATCGGGTTATTGATGATGCATGTGATCATTGTTTTGGTGTTTGAATCGTTTGTTGCTGGCATGTTGGCTTATGGCTTATGGATGGCGGCGGTGTTAGTGGTGGGCCACTACACCAACCAATTGCGTTTGGCGCAATTACGCCGCTTGTGGGGGCTTGCAGACGAGTTGGGCTTGAATGCGCAAGCGATCGCGCATAAAGCCCCAAGATATTCAGCAAGTCAATGGCAGGCATCACGACCAGAAAACTTGCAATTTTTCCCAGCTGCACATACTGTCGCGGAACTTTGCGACGAGTTAACGCTGCTGGTCGCCACGCGCACTGGGGTGTGTTAAGGCATTGAGCTTTCGTCATTTGGCGGAAGCTTTTTATTTTGAACGTCTCGCGGAAGTCTTTTGCCAAAAAGGCTTTTTTTGTTGTTGACGGCAAAGTTTGGCACAAGTGTGGTTGTGCCAAGCCGCGATATCGGCGATTTCCAAGCGTAAACATTGCGTGTCTGTACGCAATGGTGTACAAATGAACTCATAGTGTCCATACACCGATGTAAATATATTAAATTGCAATTATTCAAAAGCAGTTGCACGCAGGAGGCAGGCTTTCATGAAAAAAGTGATCATTGTAGGTGGCGGGTTAGCTGGGTGTTATGTGGCGACCCAGTTACAAGCGACTTGTGACGTCGTGATCGTGACCAAAGCCGATCAGCGCGCCAGCAATTCGATGCTGGCCCAAGGCGGCATTGCCGCGTCTTTGGATCCAGGCGACAGTCCTGAAGCCCATGAAGCCGACACGATGAAAGCGGGGGTTTATCATAACCGAGAACGCGCCGTCAAACAGTTGGTGACCACCGGCCCACAATTATTGAAACAATTGATCCAAAAAGGGATGCCTTTTGACCGGCAAGCAGACGGCAGTTTGAGTTTTGGCTTGGAAGGCGCGCACAGCTTCCACCGCATTTTACATACCAATGGTGATCGCACCGGCGAAGCGTTGACGAGCTTTGTGCAAAGTTTGTTGCATGATGTGACTTGGGAGACGCACACGGAAGCTTTGGCTTTGGCGGTATCGGACAACCGTTGCCAAGGCGTGGTGGTGCGGCATTTGGCTACTGGCAAGCAAGAAACGTTGGCGGCTGATGCGGTGGTATTGGCCACAGGCGGGTTAGGGAATTTGTTTGATTTTACCACCAATGACCACACGGTGACAGGAGATGGGATCGCGTTGGCTTCGCGCGCTGGCGCCCATTTGGCGGATATGGCGTTTGTTCAATTTCACCCGACGCTGTTGAGCTTGAATCACCGCTGTTATGGCTTGATCACCGAAGCGATCCGCGGCGCTGGCGCCGTGTTAGTCGATGAAAATGATCACCACATCATGGCGGGCGTGCCGCGTCAAGATCTGGCGCCGCGTGACGTGGTGGCGCGGCATTTGACCGCTTGGCAAGCACAAGGCCATCAGCTATTTTTGGATATTTCTGCGGTCAAAGATTTTGAACAGCATTTTCCCGGTGTTTCTGACAATCTGGACAACCATCATGTCCCGTTTCGCCAAACCAAGCGCATTCCCATTCAGCCAGGCGCGCATTTCATGATGGGTGGCGTGGACACGGATCTCAATGCGCAAACTTCGATCGACCGGCTCTGGGCAGTCGGTGAAGTCGCGTGCAACGGGGTGCATGGCGCCAATCGCTTAGCCAGCAACTCGCTGTTGGATTGTTTGGTCAGCGGCCAAAAAGCGGCCGACGCGATCGATCAATTGCCAGCGGAAAACTTGCCCGACTTGCCGTTGCCGCAAAGTCGCCCAGTCGTGCCACAACTGCCGAGTTTGGAAACCTTGCAACACCGCGCTTGGGAAGAACTGGGCGTCGAGCGCACCCGCGAGCAGTTGCACGACTTTTTAGGGTGGCTGAGTCAGTTCAATTATGACCAAGTGGATGTGTTGACTTGGTCAGCAGATGAACTAACGGTCGCGAATTTGTGCTTGTGCAGTCAACTGATCGCTCAAGCGGCTTTGGCTGAGCCGAAGAGCTTAGGGGCGCATTACGTGAAGGAGGCCTAACCATGCTGTTGACCGAATTGAAACAAAAACAAGCATTCAGCCGCTACTATGATGAAGATCCAGCCGACCAGATCGCGCGGATCCAAGCCATCAAAGCGGACTTTGGCGAGCGCTTGTTGTTAGTGGCGCATCATTATCAAAAAGATGAAGTGGTGCAATTTGCTGACGCCACTGGGGATTCGCTGAAGTTGGCGCAAATTGCCGCCAGCAACCACACCGCGCAAAAAATCGTCTTTTGTGGCGTGCATTTTATGGCCGAAACTGCTGATATTTTAACTGGCGACGATCAAGACGTGATCTTGCCTGACCCAATGGCAGGGTGTTCCATGGCGGACATGGCCAATTCCTACCAACTCAACGCGGCTTGGCAGGATTTGACCACGCAATATGGCGACACCATTATTCCAGTGACTTATGTGAATTCGACTGCGGCGATCAAGGCATTTGTCGGCGAACATGGCGGGGTAGTCGTCACCAGCGGCAATGCCAAAAAAATCGTCACCTGGGCGCTGAATCAAGCCAAACATTTGTTGTTTTTACCGGATCAATATCTCGGTCGCAACACTGCCATGGCATTAGGCGTGCCAGCAACACAAATCGGGTTGTGGGATGCGCAAGCTGGCCGATTGGCAACCCCTGGCGACTACCGGGTGGTGCTGTGGAATGGCTATTGTTCTGTCCATCAACAGTTTGCCGTCGAGCAGATCACGAGTTTGCGCGCCAAGTATCCAGACATCAAAGTCATCGTGCATTCAGAATGCAAGCATGAAGTGGTGATGGCCGCCGACGCTTCAGGATCCACTGGGGACTTGATCCACTACATTCAACAAGCCCCAGCAGGCACCCGCATCGCGGTAGGGACCGACAACAATTTGGTGGGCCGCTTGATCCACACCTACCCTGACAAAAAAGTCATGTACCTGAATCCATATTCGTGTGCTTGCATTTTGATGAATCGCATCGACTTGCCGCATTTAGCTTGGACGATGGATGAATTAAGTGCTGGCCGTGATGCCAATGTGATCACTGTCGACGCCCAAACGGCACACTGGGCCAAAGTCGCTTTGGATCGCATGTTGGCTCTGAGCTAGGAGGAAAAAGTCATGATCTATTTTGATCACGCCGCCACCACGCCGATGAGCGAAGCGGCGCTAGAGGCGTATGCCGAAGTGGCGAGACATTTTTATGCCAATAGCGAAAGTTTGCATCGCGCTGGCAATGATGCCGGCCAGTTGGTGCAAGAGGCTCGGCTGGCAGTTGCCGGTTTGTTGAACGTGCCAGCAGACGGGTTGATCTTCACCAGTGGCGGCACCGAAGCCAATCAATTAGGGATCCAAGCGCTGGCTGAAGGCAGCACGCATCGCGAGCTCTTAGTTAGCCCGTTGGAGCATTCATCAGTTTATGAGATCATCGACCGCTTGGTACGCCTTGAAGGCTACACCATGCGCGAATTGCCAGTGGATGCCAAAGGGCACGTGACCCCTGAGGCGTTAAGCGCAACGCTGAGTGCAGATACTGCTTTGGTGGTCGTGCAAGCGGTCAACGCCATCACTGGCATCACTCAAGACGTCACGGGGTTAAATGCGGTGGCGCAAGCTCAAGGCGTCCCGATGTTTGTGGATGCAGTGCAAGGCGTCGCCAAAGTGCCGCTGGCGTTAGCTGATCTGGCCGGATTTGCCGTCAGCGCCCACAAGTTCAATGGCCCGAAAAGTTGTGGCTTTGTATATTTATCACCAGCTGTGATGTCCCAACCCCGATTTCACAACGTTTTTCAACAAAATGGCTACTTGCCTGGCACCATGGATGTCCCTGGAATCGTCAGTGCCGAAACTGCGCTAGAAGCGGCGATGGCGGCGCGCGATGCTAGCTTAGCGAAGCTCACTGATCTGCGGGATCGGCTATTGAGCAAGCTTGCGGATACCATTACGCCAGTGGTGCCAAATGCTGGCTATCCTGGGATCATCGGATTGTTGTTGCCGCACACCCAAGGCCAAGAAGCCGCGACTTGGTTGGGGCAACATGGCATTTGCTTGTCCACCGTCAGTGCTTGCAGTATCAAAGACCCACGGCCAGACAAAACGTTGCAAGCCCTTGGGCTAAGCGTTGACCAAGCGGCGCGGTATATTCGCGTGTCGCTTGGGCCAAGCAACACGCAAGCAGAAGTGGACCAAGTGGTTGCCGTATTAAATGAACGTTACGCTTAACAAAAATCGCGCCTGATCCGTTTTCACGAGTCAGGCGCGATTTTTATATGTCATTGATTTAGTCTTCTGGGTTCATACTCACAGCCGCTTGGCGATCCATCAACTTGATGATGGTCATAAAGCCCACGGTCCAAACTAACCCGCCGATCGCTGGCCAAATGGCTTGCGAGCCAGTGATAAACAAGCTGGCATAGATCAAAGCGAAAAAGCCGATCACCAAGGGACTGGTGAATTTGTATGCCGGCATTAAGAAGCCTTCAGGATCAAAGTCGACCGATTGGCGATACTTGCGATGCGCCATCATCGTCAACAAGTACACGATAATGTACAGATCAGACGACACACTGGTGATAAACGCAAAGGCGTCAGTGATCTGTGGCAGCGAGTTGAGGATCGGGCCGATCAACACCAATATGGCTGAGAACAAAATGCCACGCGCAGGAACGCCGGTGCGCGAAATTTTGCGGAAATGCGCCATGAATTTCGAGTGCTTGGTGTCTAAGGCCAACTGGTAAAAATGCCGGCCAGCTGAATACATGTATGAGTTCAACGCCGAAGCGGCAGCCGTCAACACCACAAAGTTGATCACGGCGGCGGCAGCTTTCATGCCGGCTAATTGGAAGACTTGCACGAAAGGCGATTGGGTCGGGTCAAGAGAATGCCATGGGTAGATGGCCATGATGATCGCGATGGCGCCGATGTAAAACAACAACACCCGATAAATGATCTCGTTGATCACTTTTGGCAACACTTTGCGGGGATCTTGGGTTTCGCTGGTGGTGATGCCGATAAATTCCATGCCTTGAAAGGCAAAAAATACCATTGGAAAGGCGGCAATAAAGCTCATCACGCCGTTTGGAAACATGGAAAAGCCGCGGGTGATATTGCCAAAGCTGGCGTGGCCGACTGGCGTTTTGTAATTGGTGAAGACTAACACCAACCCGACAAGGATCATCACGACAATCGCGGTGATCTTGATCATGGCAAACCAAAACTCCGCTTCACCAAACAACCCAACGGCGATCAAGTTGATCGACACTAAAATCGCTAATACGCCGATTTGGATCGCCCAAGTCGGCCAACTCGGGAACCAGAACTGGACGTATTTCGACACCGCCGTCAGTTCAGCCATCGCCACGAAAATAATGCCCAGCCAATAAGTCCAGCCAGCAAAGTAGCCAACGGTGTTGCCTAAATATTTACCGATAAAGGAAATGAACGTATGTTTATCAGGATCGTGGTACATCATTTCCCCGATCCCGCGCATCATCAAGAAGAAGATCACGCCTAAGATCAAGTAAACCAGCAAAATCGATGGGCCGGTTTTCATGATGGAATTGCTGGCACCTAAGAACAACCCAGTGCCGATGGTGCCACCTAAGGCGATCATTTGCACATGTCGTTTGGTCAATTCACGTTTGGTGCCATCTGCGTTTTGCTTGCTTGCCATGCATTCTCCTACTTTCTGAAAAAATCTCACGCTTTCTATGGTACCGGCCAAAAAGCGCTGGTGCAACGTGCCACGGCTTGAATACCTTAATGAAAACGCGTCGTGACGGGCTTAAGTGAAGAACGTGAAATTTATCAAGATTTAGATGAATAGAATTCATCTATAAGCTGTTAAGAGGATATTACCCTATTTGTGAAGTCGCCGCTGATTCGTGCAACAAAAAATCAGGCACCTGCAAGTACCTGATCGTTCATCACTTAATAATCGAGATCGTCGCTAGACAAGTTCGCGCCGTTAGTGGCGATCACCCGCTGATACCAAGCAAAGGATTCTTTGCGGCTGCGCGCGCCTGAACCTTTGCCTTCATCGTCGAGGTCGACATAAATGAAGGCGTAGCGCTTGGACATTTCCCCAGTGGATGCTGACACCAAATCGATGCAGCCCCAAGGGGTGTACCCCATTACCGGCACGCCATCAGCCAAAGCGCCTTCAATGGCTTTGATGTGATCGCGTAAATAATCAATGCGATAGTCATCAAAAATGCGCCCATCAGCTTCGACTTGGTCATGTGCGCCTAAACCATTCTCCACCACGAATACTGGCACTTGGTAGCGGTCATATAATTCATTCAACGCAATGCGTAAGCCAGTTGGGTCGATTTGCCAACCCCAGTCGCTGGCTTTGAGGTATGGATTTTTGACACCACCCATTAAATTCCCAGCAACGGTATCTTTGGTTTCACCAGTCACTTCTGTCGCGCTGGACATATAATAAGAAAAGCTTAGAAAATCGACGTGATAGTCTTTAAGCAGCGCCAATTCTTCAGGCGTACGATCCAAGTCGGCTTCAGTCAAACCAAATTCAGCTAAATAGCGATGGGTGTATGCGGGGTATTCACCGCGCACCTGTACATCGGCACAAAAGAAGTTGAAGTCTTGATTGTGTTGCAAGTTGGCCAGTTGGTTGACTGGATTGGCATTGTACGCATAGCTGGTGGCATAAATGATCATGTTGCCCATTTGGATCTTTGGGTTCACGCGCCGCGCAGTTTGGACTGCATAAGCTGACGCGACGAATTGGTTATGCCAAGCTTGGAAGATCGCCTTTTTTGGCGTGTCGCCAACCATGCCTTGCGACAACACAGGGAAATGTGCGGCGGAGTTGATCTCATTAAAGGTGAGGAAGTATTTGACTTGATCGCCCCAGCGTTGGATCACCGTGTCGGCGAAGCGCTTGAAGAACGTGATCAGCTGTTTGTTTTTCCAGCCGCCATAGTTCACCGCCAAATTCAGTGGCAATTCGTAATGCGACAAGGTGATGACAGGCTCGATATGGTGCTTCAAGCAAGTCGCGATCACATCATCATAAAAGGCCAGCCCATTTTCATTGGCGTTGTCTTCCGTGCCTTGGGGAAACAGCCGGCTCCAAGCGATCGAAAAGCGATAGCATTTAAAGCCCATTTCGGCAAACATGGCGATGTCTTGTTTGTAATGATGGAAGAAATCGATCCCTTCATGGTTGGGATAGGTATATTTCGTCTCATCGATGGTCCAATCAAAATTCGGGTCTTGGACGATCTTCAGCCGATCTTTGCCACCAGGTAACGCGTCGTCGATCGACGGGCCACGGCCGCCTGCTTGCCAGCCGCCTTCAAGTTGATTGGCAGCAGTGGCGCCGCCCCATAAGAAATGCTTTGGAAAACTCATAAAAGTATACTCCTTTCAGCGTAAGCGCTACCGTTATTGTAACACAACCCCGCCAAAACCAAGCCAATGGTGCTTTCAGTAGGCGCAGAAGTTGCAAATTGCCAGTTTGCATGGTATCTTGACCACAAAGTTGCCTTGGGCTTTTACTGGGTCGATTAGCAAGGCAATAAATCAAAGCGGTGAGACTTTTTGGCCTAGACCACTACCAGTTTCCGTGCTACACTGTAACTGTTGAGAAACGGCAAACTTCTATGAAGGAGATCATCTAATGAGCTACTACATCCATGCGGACAAGTTTTTCCTGAAGAACACCACTGAAAACGGTGGTTGGCTTGAAATCACTGACGACGGCAAGTTTGGGGACTACATCCCAACTTATGGCCAAAAGCCAACTGGCGAGATCAAAGACTATGGGGATCAATGGATCGCCCCAGGGTTGGTCGACACCCATATCCATGGTTCTTTAGGCCATGACGTGATGGACAACGACTGGGCAGGCATCAACGAAATGTCTGAAGGCTTGTTGAAAACTGGTGTCACCAGCTGGTTGCCAACGACTTTGACTGGTCCTTTTGACCAATTGAACGCCGTATGCAAAACCATCGGCGAACATGCTGGCGAAGAAACTGGCGCGAAGATCCAAGGGATTTATTTCGAAGGCCCATACTTCACTGAAGAACACAAAGGCGCGCAAAACCCGAAGTACTTCCGCGACCCGTCCATTGAAGAATATGACGAATGGCAAAAGTCGGCCAAAGGCATGTTACAAAAAATGGCCTTGGCCCCAGAACGCGATGGCGCTGTTGAATTCGTCAAGCACATGGCCCAAGATGGCAAAGCCGTCGCCTTAGGGCATTCTTCTGCCACTTTTGAACAAGCCAAAGCCTGTGTTGAAGCTGGCGCCACGGTATTTTGCCACACCTTCAACGGCATGTCTGGCTTGACTCACCGCGAACCTGGGATGGTCGGCGCCGCGATGTTCATGAATATCGTTGACGACGAATTGATCTGTGACGGCCACCATGTGCGCCCAGAAGTTGCTGACGCGTTGATCAGAGAAAAGACCCCAGAACACATCGCCTTGATCACTGACTGCATGTCTGCTGGCTTGATGCCAGAAGGCGACTACATGTTAGGCGAATTTCCAGTGATCGTTAAAGACGGCACCGCGCGCTTAAAGAACGGCGGCAACTTAGCCGGCTCCATCTTGAAGCTCAACGACGCCATCAAAAACGTTGTCGACTGGAACCAAAACACCCCAGAAGAAGCAGTGATGATGGGGGCTTATGTCCCAGCCAAGTCTTCGAAGATCGACGACAAGTGTGGTAGCATCTTACCAGGCCGCGACGCTGACTTCTTGGTCTTGAACAAAGACATGACTTTGTCTGAAACTTATCTGGACGGCGTTTCTCGCTACCAAGCTTAATTCAATCAAATCGTATCGTTTAAAAGATCCCGGTGATTTAGGGATCTTTTTTTGGTGGTGATTTTCCTAAAATCAAGGACTTTAGGCCGATTTATCCGATACCCATATTTGCTAGAATAAGCGTACAATTTTACTTTTGGAGGTGCTCTACAGTAACTAAACAATGTGCCCTAATGTGTTAATTTGCAGCATTTCGTCGACCTGCAGTAATCAAGTGGAAGGCAGATCGACACAATGTGACAAGATGATAAACTCGTGAAAAATTTCTGACTGATGCATGGAGACAGGGTGGTGGCTTTCATCTTGTCTTGACAATGAAATTTCATCTTCATTTGCTATGCTGTTTATAAGCGAAATGGAGGTGAAAACATGCTGAGAACACACAAGATCCGCTGCTATCCAAACGCGACGATGCGCCGAGCATTTGTCCAAGCCTGCGATTACCGACGCTATTGTTACAACCAAGCGCTTGCTACTTGGAACGAGATGTATGATGCTTCAGTGGTGTTGGCAGACAAGACAGCGCGACCCAATGAACGTAAGGTTCGAGATGAATTGGTCGCCAACAAAGCTGATTGGCAGTATGGCTGCTCAGCGCGAATCTTGCAATTGGCGGTTCACGATTTAGCCCGAGCCTGGGCAAATTTCTTCAACCCTAAAATGCCAGATCATAAAAAACCTCGGTTTAAGTCGAAAAAGCGTAGTCGCAAAGCCTTTAAAACAGACAGAGCAACCATTGTGAATGGCAAGTTGCGGCTGGATAAACCTCGAGGATACTGTGATGGTTGGTATGACATCCGCTTAGCTGAAGCACCGCGGTGGTCAGGTCCTGTCAAATTGGCTTCGATTGTCAAAGAAGCAGATGGTTACTATGCTTGTCTTAACATCGAGATTGCAGAGCCTGATCCATTGCCTGAAAACCAGCGGATTTGTGGTATTGATGCCAATACTGGTAAATTCGTCTATAGTGACGGCGAAACAATGTCGGCCATCCGCGTATTGACTGAGCAACTTGCTAGTTTGTATAACCAAGTATCCTTGTATCAGCGGCGACTTGCGCGCAAGCGTCATGCAAATCCAAATCACTATCGTTCAAATAATTATCGCGTAACGAGAACCAAGTTACAGCGGACCTACCAGAAAGTGACGCGGATTCAAAATGACCTTTTGCAAAAGTTTACGACCCTGTTGGTTCAAACCAATGGCACGATCGCCATTGAAGACTTGGACGTCAAGCACATGAAGATGAACAAACGACTAGCGAAGAAGTTACATCGCTCGTTGTTTGGTCGCTTCAAGATACTGATGAAGGAAAAGTCACAGTTGTACGGGCGTCAGTTGGTGATAGTTGATCGTTTCTATCCGAGCACACAGCGGTGTAGTCGCTGTAGCTTGGTGAAAACAGGCGATGATAAACTGACGCTGGCCGGTAATGCGCTTCACAGGACCAAACATCACGAGTTTCATTGTTACGGTTGCGGCGCTCAACTTGAGCGCGACGAAAATGCTGTACAAAACTTGATTCAATACGCTCAGGGGCAGGCTATGTCCTAAAGGTTCAAGAGCCAGTCAATGTTGCTAGGTGTATACCGACGTAAGAATACTGGTGTTAACGGGACCAAATGAAATCAGAATGTACAACTAAGAAAGGAAATATATAATCCTTTACTAGTGTCATTAGACATTCTTCCACATTTTATATAGCAGGTTCTGTGATGCCAACTGCCACATTTTATCGCTTACCGACGCCTAAACGCGCGCGCATCGTGCAAGCGGCGTATACCGAATTTGCCCGCGCGACTTATCCTGAAGCTAGCGTTTCCAATATCATTCGCCAAGCGCAATTGGCGCATCGAAGCTTCTATCAATACTTCCAAGACAAAGCCGATATTTTTGATTATTTGTTGCGCCTGCAACAAAATCGCACCCTTGCTTGGATGCAAGACGTGTTGACCGAAGAAAACCACGACTTTTTTTCCGCGATCGCCATTGTGTTTGACCATTTGATCGACATGTTAGCCACCGGACCTTATGCGCCGTTTTATGCCAATGTCTTTGATTATGTGCAACAACGTGACCCTAAGCGCTTGGCAGCGCAGCCGCAAGCAGGCGCGGCCAAGTATTTACGCGAGCATCTCGACCGCAGCCAGCTCAAGGTCCAAACCGATGATGAAGTTGATCTGTTGATCGACGAAGTGCTGGGGATGTTTATCCAAACCATGAGTGCATATTTCCAACAACCTGGGGAAAAAGGGTCAGTGGATACGTTAAAGCAACAAGTTGCGCGGCAATTGCAGTGGCTTTCTGCTGGTTGTGTCCGCTGCGAAAAATAGTCTCAAATGAAGCGTCAAGCGCAGGCTTGGCGCTTTTTTCGTGGGTTGAAAAAGGTATAGGATCTGCCGATTTGGTGCGAGACGCGAACAAATGATCATAAGCAGAAAAGAATATTCAGATACGATGATGGTGCAATGTGGGGTCACGACACTGGGACAAGTGTTTAACGACGGTGAACAAATTTTGGGTAAATAACAGGCAGATGTTTTGAATCCGCTTCAAAAGCCTAGTCTTTTGGCATTTGTCGGTATGGCCATACGCCAATTTGTTCCCGAAATGGAGTACAAATCCAAATCTGTATAAGGATTCTTATAAAAGCTGAACCCCACACACCACATATCAGGCTTATATTTTTATTAACGAAATGTGCGGAAACTGCTAGTGGGGGCTGGCAGGCACGAAGGAGGAATATGGGTATGACAAAACGAATCGATATGGTCGGCCGACGCTTTGGCCGTTTAGTCGTTACAGCGTATGCAGGTCGCGATAGTCACAATGGTAATGCACTATGGGAATGTGCTTGCGATTGCGGCAATACAGTGGTGACTGATGGATACCGCTTGCGCCATGGCTCCACCAGCTCTTGTGGCTGCTGGCGGCGCGAAGTCAGTGTGGTCAATGCCCATAAGAATCCGGCCTTTGTCGCGCACATTGGCTCACGGGCTGGTTTTGGGATCCATGATGGCGTCAACTTACAAGCCTCGTTGATCCCACGGCGCAATAATCGCTCAGGTGTGCCTGGCGTATCGTTTGATAAGACTTCTGCACACTGGGTCGCGCGTTTGATGTTGCGCGGGCATTATGTGCTCAATCAAATGTTTGTTAATTACGGCGATGCTGTTGCCGCGCGTCGCGAAGCCGAAGAACGGTATTTGACGCCGGAAGTCCAACGGCAATTAGACGCGGCACCAGATTCTCGCAGCTTACAGCGGGTATTGGCAGTGGTTGCCGCACGCAAACGGTAACGAAGATGTTGATCAGGTGAGGGCCATGATCGACGGTAGCAAAAAAGTTGGGGCGATTCATCTAGGCAGCTAAACCAGGGGGAGTGGGGACTTTGATCGACTATGCAGAATTATTTCTAGAACGTGCCGATTGGTTGAAGTACCAACTCTATGCCGTATTGGCCAGACCTTATGTCAAAGACGTCACCATCACCGATCTGGCAGTGATGCTCAACAGTAAATATCAACCCACCTATAACGTGTTTCAAGAATTACTGGATGACTTAGTTGATCTGTCTGGCGTTCCTCGGGAGAATGTTCGCACCGCCATGCTGGCTGGCGTCGACTTGCCGATCTCCTTGGATGCCTACCGCGCTAATTTGGTGCAACATTCGCTGGTGTATCACATCATCGATTATATGATCAAATCGCCAAGTCCTAGCCCTAATCAGTTCTGTGATCAAGAATTCGTTAGTCGCTCAACGATCTCGCGAAAAGTCAAACCGCTCAATGATCTGTTAAAGCAATACGGCTTGAAGTTGAAGCTGGCTAAGTTCACTTTTGAAGGGTCCGAAGTCAACATTCGCTATTTCTTGTTCACCATGTACTGGTGGGCGTATCGCGGGATCGTGTGGCCGTTTCCCACTGTCGATCGCGCGCAGCTGGAAAGTGAGTTTGATGCCATCAGCATTGTGGAAGATCGGCCGTTGACCCATTTGCAACAACTGTACTTTCTGGCCATCAGCCACTTGCGCGTCGGCAAACAAGCGCGGATCAAACCTACTGAAAGCTTGAATGCTTTTGATATCAAGATCAAAATGCATCGTTTGCGTCAAGGCTCAGTGCGACCACCGTTTATGCCAGTGGATGTGGCGGCGTTCAACTTTTTCCAGATCAGTCAACCACGCTTTGATATGAAAACGCGGGTGCCGGAAGCGGCGGCAGTGGAATTGCAACTGTTGACAGACGATTCATCATCGACAGTCATCGATACTTTAGTCGCTGGCGTGTACCGCCAAGAATGCGGCGATTTAGATGATGATCTTTACTTAAACTTGTTGCGCGTGATCAATGGGTTCTTGATCGCTTCAGGGCCGGTGCCACAAGCCCAAGATTATGTTGGCGGCCCGCAGATCCCAGTGACACCCGAGCTTGAACAATTGCTCAGCCAAGTGGTGGCCAGCTTACCGAAAACAGCGACGTTTGAGGTTTTCCGCAAGTTCGAAGCACGCTTTATCGCCACTCTCGGCCCCTTGATCAGCCCATACTTAGATGGGGTATCGTCGCATCGCCGCTTGCAAGTGCGTTTGTCCGTGGATCCAATGAGCGAAGGTTATCACGACTTGACCGGTTTTATCAATTGTGTGCCTTGGGTCGCTGGGGTGAGTGCTTCCACTTGTGATATCGTCATTGGCAATCGCGACAGCTTGCGCGATGAACAACCAGATTTCACCTGGTATCCCAATGCGTTGGAGCTGTCGCCATATCGTGAAAGCTTGATCCAAACCTTAGTTGAAAAGCAGACCCACTTAAATGAAGTTGGGTAATGAAAAGGAGACGTATGCAGTCTCCTTTTTAAATAGAGCGAATTTCAAATTGTAGGTACAATTCAACAACGGATTTCAATTAATCTTTAAAAATATGAATTTGAAAAAATCGCTTGACGTCGAAATTGTTAACCCCATAAACGCCTTAAATCGCCGCATTTAACCCATAAATCGCCCATTTGTATGTGGACGTTTCAATTTAAACATCTATACTTTCCAAATTTTCAAAAGCATTTTATGTAAACATGAGTAATTTGTGGCGAAATTCTAGATATACTAAAAGCATAAATTAAATATTTAAAACTTGTTCGCAAGTTGAGCAAGGGTTGGATGTCAGTCATAAACAAACATGGAGGGATCTATCATGACCAACAAAACTAAATTATCTGCAGCAGCTTTATTCTCAGCATTAGTATTAGGTGGCAGCTTCGTCGGTAGCACCGTATTTGCGGCTGACACACCACAAGCTGGGCCTGATCCTACAAAAGATGGCAGTGTTTCTGAAGTAGGCCATGCTTATGTCACCTTTACCAAGAATGAAAAAACCCCAATCCACGATCCATCAAACCCAGGTAAAGATATCACCCCAAGTAACCCAAGCGATACGACTGGTGAAACCGGCGAATTGACATTGGATGCTATTCCTTCTCAGTTAAACTTTGGGACGCAAGAATCTACAGGCGCTGGGCAAAAAGTTAATCTGTTGGCTTCCAATGATAGCAGTCGTCCGGTTTCTCAAGGCGACGATAAAAAGACCAGTGATTACACTGTTAATGGTGATCAGGTGATCTTTACCCAAGTAACCAACGTGGCCACTACTAACCCTAGCTGGTCATTATCCGCAACTATGGGTGAATTTACAGCCACTACCGGTGGCGCAACTTTACCAGGCGCGTTTATCACGTTTGGCGGTGGGACCAACGTGTTAGATAAATATGATGCCACTAGTGATACTGATGCATGGGTTTCTGGCACAGATGCTTTAGAAACTGGCGTGAAGCTGACCGCCGGTACCGGTTCCGCACAATTTGTTACCAGTAAGCAAACTGGGACTTTGCAACAACAATGGAAGGTTAAGGATGTGACATTGACCACACCACAAGCACCTGCTAAGGGCGACTACACAGCTGATATCAACTGGACTTTAACTGCCGCTCCAGATACAGGTACAACAACGCAAGATAAAACGCCAGATACAACTACTAACCCAGGCGGTGGCTCTTAAGAAACGAATTAAATGACAACAGTGACATTGGGGAGAAGCATGATATGTCACGGTTCGAGAAAGTGTGAGGGAATATGCGAAAACTAAACAAATGGTTGGTGGCTGTTTTCACTTTGGTCATGGTAAGTTTGATCGGAACGCAATCTGTCAAAGCTGCAAATACCCAAGCTGTGCCATTATCTGTGATCCCAGTCACCAACAAATACCAGGTAAACGTCAATTCAGGTTTCTACGACTTGGAAATGAAACCTGGCCAAAGTACCGAAATTTTAGTCAAACTTGCTAACTCTGGGAAAAAGGCACTCACAGTCAACTTACAAACTGTCGCGTCAACCACCGATGCAAGTTCGCATATCTCCTACACTGAGGCTAACAAACCTTATGACAGTTCAAGCAAGTATCCAGTG
The DNA here is from genome assembly GCF_045862175.1 of Lacticaseibacillus salsurae. Taxonomy (NCBI): domain Bacteria; kingdom Bacillati; phylum Bacillota; class Bacilli; order Lactobacillales; family Lactobacillaceae; genus Lacticaseibacillus; species Lacticaseibacillus salsurae. The sequence goes on from NZ_BAAFZI010000015.1 coordinate 39,764, forward strand.
CCGACACTGTTCAATATTCCAAAGTCATACAGCCACTTAACGATTCCGGCTTATACGACCGCGTTGTTCCACATGCCGATGACCATGCCAAAGGAGCAATTTAAAGGCATTTTGTTAGGGGCACTACGGGTGACGCCAGTAGTCAAAAAGTCAAAAACCGCTGGGATCCACAACACTTATGGTTATTCCGTTGCGATCCGCTTGTCTAACGGCATCGACACTCAGCCTGATCTGCGCTTGAAGCAAGTCAAAGTCAATCACAATTACGCTGGAACCAATGTTGACGCGACGCTGCAAAACTTCAAACCAGCAATGTTGCGTAGTGGCAAAATCGACACGCGCGTTACTAAGCGTGGGCAAAACCGGACTTTGAAAGCTTTAGAGATCAACAAAGCCAGTGCTGCGCCGAACTCAACGTGGACCGTTTCCACACCTTGGGATGGGTCAGTGGCACCAGGTGATTACACGTTGCATGTGACTTATACCAGCACGGATCCGCAATTTTCGGGCACTAAAGTCTGGAAGTTCAGTCGTAATTTCCATATTTCGACCGTCGATGCGGCGCGGTATAACCTTACACAGATGAACATTCCATGGTGGGTATATGCGATCTTGGCAGTCATCGTCTTACTGCTGATCATTGTGATCATCTTACTCATCAAACGTCGAAAGGAGGCCAAACGCCGTGTCGAGGAGTGACTTTTATAAGCGCTTCTTGCTCGTGGTCACCATTTTATTAGGGATCTTCAGTGTCGGGAGCTACACGGTGTCTGCTGATTCGACTGAATCAGGAAGTGCCGTGGTTAGCTTCACCCACCCAACACTTAATCCCGCCAATCCACGCTTACCACTTGCTGATACCAGCGGGGATGTTGCCAACACAGGGGAGCCGGCTAAAGGCCAAAACGCTGTTGTCGTCGATACCACCCCCGAAAAAACTAAGGTAACCGATACCTCAACTTCCACCCGTCAAAGCTTACCAAACACCAGTGCACGTCAAAGCCTACCGCAAACCGGTACCGCGACGATGCCGATGGTGTTGGTCCTGATAAGCATTGCCATGGGGTTGATGATGGGTTGGCAAGTGTTGACCACCGAGCGAAAGTTAGCTAAATAACCAAAAACGAGCGCTGGGTGCCGCCAAGACGGTAAACAGCGCTCATTTTTTAGTACCAGTGCTTCCTCAAGCGTACTTAGTCAACCAGATAGCCTAGCTCACAAGCTTGAGCCCGCTCTTTGGGCTTGAGCTTGTGAGCGTAGCTATCTGCGTCGACGTTGCTTGAGGAAGCACGACGCGAACGTAACTAGGAAGAGCCCGGTCTTTGGGCTCGAGCCGCTGAGCGTAGCTATTTGCGTTGACGTTGCTGACTCAAGCACGACGCTGAACTGAAATACACGTACCACAAACTTGCCGGAAAAGGGGAACCCAGCATGCGCATTTGGAAACGGATCAACTTGATATTAGCTATGCTGGTGCTGCTTGTCAGCGTGCTGGCAGTGGGCAAGCTGGGCTTTGGCTGGTATTTACAGCGCCAAGTCACCCCACAAAAAGTCGTGATCGGCGCGCCGAGTGCCCCGCAATCTGGATCAAATTCGAAGTTGCGGTTGTCGAATTTTCACTTCAGTTATGGGGTGGATTTCTTGAAGCGGCCAACGCTGATCGTCCAATATCAGCTGACTAATAAAGGCGGCGAAACTGCCTGGCCACAATACGTGCTGGATTCCAACGTCGTGTTTGCCCAACAAACCAACGCCGGCACCACCAGCGTGTTGGCTAAAACCGACGTCGCCTCAGGACAAATGAGTTTTTTGATGCAAAATTATCAAGAAAATTCTGACATTTTGTTGCGCGACGGGGAAACCGCGACGATGGTGGCGACATACCGCCTGGAAAGTCGCAATCGGCCAGTATCGATGATCGTCGGCAAAAAGCCGCGTGAAACCATTAAGCCATGGACCTTAAAGCAGGTGAAAGCAGATGAATAAACGTTGGCAACAAGCGCTGATCTCAACCATTTTGGTGGCGGTGTTGGTGGTGTTGGGCTTATATCTTGCCCAAGACGCCATTGCCGCTTGGGTGGTGCGGCATAATACCGTCACGGTATCTACGACGACAGTTAAAGCTGCGATCAAAAAACAAAAACCTACTTACCAATTCGATCAAGTCAAACCTTTGTCACTGGCGAGCTTGAGTCAAGCGGCAGTGTCCAAACACGACGTCGCTGCGGTGGGCAAGTTGGTGGTGCCGGAATTGAATTTGAATCTGCCGATCGTGTTAGGGGTGGGTAATGCGCAACTGGCTTTTGCCGCGGGCACATTGAACCCTGGGCAAACCATGGGTAAAGGTAACTACGCTTTAGCCGGTCATCATATGGCTAATGACGAACGCGTCTTGTTCGGGCCGTTGGTGAAATCGCAAGTCGGCATGCAAGTGTATGTGTCCGACATGTCTAAAGTTTACGTGTATCAAATTTATGCGCGCAAATACATTAAAGCCACGGCAGTATCCATTTTAAATGAAACCAGTCAACCGGAATTGACGTTAGTGACCTGTGACGACGATGGCACTGGGCGCTTGGCGATCCAAGCGCGCCTGACTGCCACGGCGAAGTTATCAGAAGTGCCGAAGTCGCTACAAGCCTTGATCGAAAAGAATGTGTGAGAAAACCTATGGGGAAAATGAATTATTTTGTCGGCAGAGGGATCGACTTGCGTTTGACTGGTATTGAACAAGCTCAGTTGAACCGACTGCATCTGTTTGAAAAATATGGCCAACGGGCCAAGATCTTGCGCTTCACCTATTCGCGCAACGCCCATCAAGACGCAGCGCGCTTTGGGTTAAACGATTCACAGCTGTGCAACATGTTTGATTGGCTACAACATGCCGAAACCTTCTCCAGTCAGCCGGTGTTGTTGCGCGATGTGGTGGAACCGACTGCCGAATTGCGTGCAGCTGGCGTAGAAGGTGACGTGTCTGCGGTCAATATGATTGTCAATCGCCGTGTAGTCAAGCAAGTCCGATACACCACAGCGACTCAGCAAGTTCAACAAGTGCTGGTAGTTGATGGCAATGGCAAGGTCACACACACCGACAGTTACGATTCCCGCGGCTTTCTTAGCCGGCGTAGTTTGTTTTCAACAACTGGCAAACATTACGCTGACGATTATTTCACGCCAGATGGTGAATCGGTTTTGCACGTCGACTATAAAGGTGATTCCCATTTTGGTATTCGGCAGCTGGTGAGCGCTGATGGTACGGTGTATGCCCATGCGGCAGAATTACAAGGCGTTTTCTTGCACACTTTAGCTGCGCAAGAACCGGCACGCTTTTTCTATGATCGCGGCTATCAACATGAGATGTTAACTAGCCCACAATTGCCGGCAGAGAAGTATTTAATGGTGCATAACGATCACCGCGCTTATACCAGCGCCGCCACAGCATCAGAACAAGCTTTCTATGACCGGGTGCATGCCCCATACAAACCGGAAACGCACCCAGCGGCCTACCTGAGTGAATTCGCTGATCCTGGTGACCTCAGCGGCATTATCGTGTCGACCAGTCGGCAAAAAGCGGCGATTCAAGCTGACTATCCAGACTTGAAGACCCCAATGGCAGTGGCACCAGTGGGTATTGCCGATCCAATGCCGGCAGTGGTGAGCTGGGCCAGTCGCGATGCGAGCTTGTTGATCGCGGTGACCCGCATTTCCCCAGAAAAAGGGTTGCTGGATCTGATCGATGCATTCATCAAGATCCATCGTCACAATCCCAAAGCGCATTTGGAAGTTTATGGCGCACCATCTGGCGATATTGGCCGAGGACTATTGGCCCAGCTGCACGCCGAATTGCTACAAGCGGGAATGGATAACGATGTGGCATTCATGGGGTTTCGTAAAAATCTTGACGCCGTTTATGATCGCGCCGGCATGATGTTGATGACTTCTGCGACAGAAGGGTTCAACATCGCCTTGGAAGAGGCGCTCAGCCACGGCGTTCCTGCAGTCTCTTACGACGTTGATTACGGACCACGTGACATGATCACACCTGGCGTCAATGGTGAATTAGTGCCACACGGGGATGTCAATGGGTTGGCGCAACAGGTGCTCGACTTATTGGCTGATCCGACCCGCCAACAAAACTTGTCTGCTGGTGCTTATCGTCAGCGCAGTCAATTCTCTGCGGCGAATGTTTGGGCAGGTTATGCACGTTTTGTATCAGAAAAATAAAAATATTTTATGAACGTTGCACAGGATTTTGGTTGATTTTTTGTACTTGAATTTACAATTGAAGTGGAACATTAAGAAATAAGACTGACCCACTAGGAGACAGCGTAGAATGTTGTTTGTTGAGAACACCATTATACGGAGGTTTCCTAATGAGCCATTACAATCAGCTT
>NZ_BAAFZI010000016.1:0-43640 GCF_045862175.1 Lacticaseibacillus salsurae
CAACCCGTCTCTTTGACTCGTTGCTGGTAAGATAACACTCTACGGCTTCGATATAAGTTTCTACTGAAATCTTAGTCATACAAATACCCCCAAAGTTGTGTTCCAACTTTAGGGGTAAAGGTCAATCATGAGCTGCTTTAAGGTCATACTGTTTTTATTTTTCATCGGCTAAATTTAGTTATCTGTTGGCGTATCAGCATTGGCACCTGGCGTGTTGGAAAGGTTCCAAGTCAAGGTGTTGGTATATGTGCCTGCAGTCAGCAAAGTGTGTTTCTTGACATCCAACTTGTAACCTAACGTTACAGGAGTTTCACCAGCACCACCAGTGGTAACCGGCGTTGCTTCAGTGCCTACTGTGATTGCTTTAGTAGCAGTGTTTGGTGTGACACTCACTGTTGACGCGTCGTTAGCCCCTAATGCACCATTAAAACCTGAGGCGGTGACATTCAGCGTCCACTCCCCGTTGTCACCTAAGAAGTCTGAAACCGTAGTTGTGCCATCAGGAGTGCCCGCAACGTTTTCTAAACCATTCGTATACACATCACCAACATTGGCCTTACCAAAGTCAACATCTGCGGGTTGTGTCAAAGATAACGTGCCAGCTTCAACCGTCAATGTCGCTTTGTTTTCGGTCTTAGCTGGATCGGTCGTAGCCGCGTGCACACTAAGAGCACCGGTAGTAGCCGTCGCCAAACCTAATACAGTGACACTCATCATCAAACCTGCAATAACTTTTTTCATGGGTAAATTTCCACCTTTCACATTAACGTACACTCGACTTGTTACTTACAATTAATACTATAAGGGTGATTGAAATGATTTACAATAAGAAATCGATTAGAGAAACTGGTTGCCCAATAAAAAAAGCCTTGATTATCAAGGCTTTTGAATTGGGACTATATAATCATTCACGAATGCGCTTCGCATCTGCATAAAGTCTCAATTCGATGCATTAAGTTGTATACAATCTTTTTTCAGAATTTTCTATAATAATTCCGAAATAACCTCTTGCTGTGGGTTCATGAACTCATCAGAACTGCGGATCTCCGTGATCTCAATGCCATCCATGGCTCGTTGCAATAAGCCATCGATATCCAATTTACTTTCATAATATCGAGACTTTTCCAAGTTTGGCTTGGTTTTAGGACGCGGTGGCGCAAAAATCGTGCAGCAGTCTTCAAATGGCATGATGGACAGATCATAGGTGTCGATATCTTCAGCGACTTTGATGATCTCGTTTTTATCCATCGTCGCCACTGGTCGAATGATCGGCATGGTGGTCACATCATTGATCGCCACCATGGATTCCAAAGTTTGGCTCGCCACTTGGCCGACAGATTCCCCGTTGAAGATCGCTAAAGCCCGGCGCTTTTTGGCGATCATTTCCGCCAAGCGCAACATGAAGCGGCGTTGAATGGTCATTAAGTACCCTTCTGGCACGCCAGCTTTAACGGTTTCTTGGATCTCAGTGAATGGCACTTGGATAAATTTGATACTGCCGACATAAGGCGTCAACTTGGCAGTCAATTGCTTAGCTTTGGCTAACGCATTTTCAGATGTGTATGGTGGCGAGAAGAAATGCACCATTTCAATATCCACCCCACGCTTTAACGCCAGATAGCCGGCCACTGGTGAATCGATCCCACCAGAAAGCATCAACACCGCTTTGCCAGCAGTGCCAACCGGTAACCCGCCGGCACCTAAAATGGTGGTGGTGGACAAATAAATGGCTTCGCGGCGGACTTCTACGCGCAAGGTGATATCAGGATGCTTCATTTGCACCTTGAGATCTGGGCGTTCTTCAGTCAACAAATCGCCGATATTCAAGTTCATGCCGTTGGTGTCCAACTCAAAGGTGTGATCTGAACGCTTGGTCGCGACTTTAAAAGTCGAGCCGGCTGGGGCAGTTTCCTTCATTAACTCTAGGACTTTTTCATGCACCAAAGTCATGTCTTTAGGCACTTTGACTGACGGGGAGAAGTTTTGGATCCCAAACACTTGGCGCAAGCGGTTCATGACGCCAGTTGAATCTTCTCCATTGAGTTCGATGTGCAAGCGGTCGCGCTTAGGGCGAATGGTGAGGCCTGGGTATTCATGCAAAGCTTTGGTAATGTTGCCGTTTAAGCGGCCGATGAAGGCGCTGCGGTTTTTGCCTTTGGTAGACAATTCGCCATAGCGCACCATGATCATGTCGTATTGCATAAAAATTCCTTTCTATTTCAAGAACTATTCTTTAGGCATTAATTTTTCAAACTGCTTGTAGATCTTATCAAAAGCCGCATTGAATTCGTCAGCTTCTGCTAAGGTGTTGTTTTCATCTAAGCTGACGCGAATGGCGCTAGTGGCCAAATGCGGATCGGCATGCATCGCCGCTAAAGTCGACGATTCGGTGCCTTTCTTAGAAGAACAAGCGCTGGTCGTGGAAATGTAGATCTGATATTGTTCAAAGGCATGCACGATGGTTTCCCCGCGCACCCCGCGAATGGCAAAACATAAAATATGTGGCGCAAAGTCAGGCGTTAATTCAGAAAACAGGTGCACATTAGGAAATTGTTGCACGTGTTCAGCAATGCGTTGGCGGATCGCCGCTTGTTTTTTGACGTTACTGGCTTCATCTTGCAAGTGCAAGCGCAAGGCTTTGGCCATGGCGGCAACTGCTGGGGTGTTTTCTGTACCAGAGCGCAAGTTGTCTTCTTGGCCGCCGCCAGTCATCAAAGGCGCGATGTGCCTGCCTTCTTTGGCATAAATAAAGCCGGTACCACGAGGCGCATGGAACTTGTGCCCGGAAAAAGTAATGAAGTCGATACGCGGATTGCGTAGGGATTTCATTAACCCTTTGCCAATGGCTTGCACTGCATCCACGTGAAAATGCACCGTGGGATAGTCTTTAAGGATGTCGGCGACAGCATCGATCGGCTGCATGGCGCCAACTTCATTGTTAACAGCCATCACTGACACTAAGATCGTATCATCGCGCAATGCCGCTTTTAAATCCGCTGGGTCGATGAATCCGCGATGATCCACTGGCAGATAGGTCACGTCAAAGCCTAAGCTTTCCAGTTGCTTCATTGAATTGATGATCGCCGGATGTTCCACTTGGGTGGTGATCAAGTGCTTGCCAAAAGGACGCTTTTCAATGGCGGTGCCTTTGACTACCCAGTTATCCCCTTCCGTACCGCCAGAAGTAAAGAAGATCTCTGATGGTTTAGCTTGGATCAAGTCGGCGATTTGTTTGCGCGCCCCTTCTAGCATTTGAAATGCTTTATCGCCTAGCGCGTGCAGTGAACTCGGGTTGCCAGCAAAGTTTTGGGAAACTTTGTTATACGTGTCCAACGCCGCGGGATCGATTTTGGTGGTCGCGGAGTTATCAAAATAAATCATGAGTCGCCATTCCCTTTCAAATTGTAAGTTGCTGTTTGCGATTATAACATAGTCTTGAGTCGCTGTGCCACTGTTTGCCAGAAGTCAGTCGGCTGCGATATGGCCAAACAAAAACCGAGACATCAACGACATCTCGGCAATGAGTTAAAACAAGGCAGCGGATTGCGACTTCAGATAATCATTTTCAACTTTTTGGTACGCGCCTGGTTCGACTTTTTCTAACGCTGCGGCGATCACGTCTGCGGCTTGAGAGTAGTTGTAGTGTTGATACAAGTCTTTGGCTTGAGTGGCGGCAGCTTCCACTTCTTCGTGCGTGGTTTTATAGCGGTTGGCGTATTGCAACAATTGTTCGCACATGCCAGCAGAATCGACCACGGTGCGGCTTTGATCTTTGAGCTGATCGATATCTTCGCCGATTTTGATCAAGGATTTGGCGATCTCATCCAAGTTGATCTTCACTTGGTTCAAATCGCTTTCCAACTGTTTGAGTTCTTTGGTCACCACATTGAAGAAATCCAAGTATGGTCGCGGCAAGCCAGGCAGTTGATGGCGCGACACTTCATATTTGATATCGCGCAAGGCATTGGCGAAATCTTCAGCCGATGCCACCGCTTGGTGTTCGCGCGCTTGCAGATCCGACACGCCAGCGTTGATGGCTTGATGCTTGGTTTCAATGGTATGCAGATCTTCGCGAGTCTGGTTATAAAAGCTCAACACTTGCGAGTAGATCGCCGTGTTGTCTTGGATCTGATGTTGGGAATCGGTGAAGCTTTCGGCAATGGCATCAAGTTGATGATGCAAGTCTTCGGCGTCTTGTTCTTCGTGATGCGTTAACGTATAAGACTGGTTGAGGTGATCGAGTTCTAACAATAAGGTGTGGTTTTGCTTTTGGGCATGGCCAATGAATTGCCGCAAATCGCCGGTTTGTTTTTGCACGGCAGTTTTGGCTTTGAGTTCTTTTTCCATGGTGGCATATAAGCCGTCGATATTTTCGGCAGTGGCGGCGACATTATCCGCCAGATCGTCGACTTTTAAGTCTGTGATTTGATCATGTGCCAACTTCACGCCGGCTTGGGCTTTGGCGATCCCCGCTGGCACATCTTGGGTGAAAATGAAATGTTGCGCAGCTAATTCGTGATAGCCGGCATCAAGTTCTTCCAACTGCCCAGGAAATTCGTTGACCACCGTATTGACTAACTTCGGCAAGCGCGCGACTTCATCTTGTAACGTCGACACTGCCACCGTCAAACTGTCCATTTGCTCAGAAGCGGCCGCATGGTCACCAGATTCTGACACTGTGGCCACTTCATGTAACGATGTGGCAATGGTTTGCAACTCCGCTTCCAAGGCTGGCATCGCCGAATCAAAGGCATAGGATTTCGCCAAAATGGTTTTGCGCGCGGCTTGGTAATCTTCGCGTAAGGTTTTAAGTTGGTTGCGCACCGACACTTCGGCACTTTGGATCGCTGTGAGCGCCTTTTTGATCTTGGTCAACTTGGCGTCAGCGTCAATGATCGCCGCTTGGATCTGGCTTTGGGATTGGCGTACTTTCACGAATTGGAACTGTTTGTTTTCCAATTCCACGTCCAATAACGCCGTTTGTAACCCGGCCAGTTCATTTTCTACCACGTGTTGGTAGTCACGCTGCGATTTGGTGAACGCCCGTAGCGATTCGCCAGCCAAGCCTAAATTGGCGATCGTGCGGATCAACCCGCGCAACTCACCATTGTCGACTTTTTCTACTTCTTGATCTAGCTGATGCAACTTGACGGCATTATAGCGTTGCAATCCCCAGATGCCGCCAATGATGACGACCAATACCACTAGCACAACGATTATCCACATCATTTTCCAAAACACCTTCCACGATCACTGAACTCCGCATTGCAAAATCCGGTTAAGTTCACTATACTTCAGTAAGCCTGTCATGCGGTTTCACGTCCTTAGTTCATAGTATCTCAAAAACTGTTAAAACTTGAAACCTTTTATAGGAAAATATCCTGATATGACGCGAATTTGTAAAGGAAGGTCCCAATATGTCCACTCTTGATCCCATTTTAGTCGCCCAAGTTGACGCTTTGCTCGAAAATGAACCCAATCCCATCACCGTGTTAAGTAATGCCTCGGCACTGATCAACGCAGCGATGACTGATTTGAACTGGTGCGGGTTTTATTTCTACAGTGAAGCCACTGGTACTTTAGACCTTGGTCCCTTTCAAGGCCAAGTCGCTTGTACTCACATCAAGCCAGGCGCTGGCGTCGTCGGTACCGCTTATCAAAACGATGCCCCGATGATCGTGCCCAATGTCCATGAATTTGCTGGCCACATCGCTTGTGACGCGGCATCTAACTCTGAAGTGGTGGTGCCGATCCATGTCGATGGCAAATTAGTTGGCATTTTGGATATCGATTCACCTAAGTTGGACCGCTTCAGCCAAGCAGACCAAGACGTCTTGGTCGACGCCGCGGCTGCCTTGGCGAAACATCTTGACTTAGCGGCTTTGGCTTTGGTATACTAGTCGGCGAGTAATTTAATGCAGCAGTGAATGGCATGGTCGGCTCCAGTTTTGCAACCTATTGGTATGTTTAGTAACCGCGGCTGCACAATGGTGAAAGACTTAGCGAAACTGTCCGTGTGTTGAATTCACACATTAACTTACTCCAAATAAAATTTTTGGAGGAATTTCAATATGTCTCGTTATACTGGTCCTCGCTGGAAGCAATCTCGCCGTCTTGGCTTGTCGCTTTCCGGTACTGGTAAAGAATTAGCTCGTCGTCCTTATGCCCCTGGTGATCACGGTGCCAACAACCGCCGTAAGGTCTCCGAATACGGCCAACAACTTCGCGAAAAGCAGAAGCTTCGTTGGATGTACGGCATGAACGAACGCCAATTCCGTAACTTATTCGTTCGCGCCGGCAAGATCACTGAAGGCACTCATGGTGAAAACTTCATGATCCTTCTTGAAACCCGTCTTGACAACATGGTATTCCGCTTGGGCTTGGCAACCACTCGCCCACAAGCTCGCCAACTTGTTAACCACGGTCACATCTTGGTCGACGGCAAACGCGTTGATATTCCTTCTTACGAAGTAACACCTGGCCAAGTGATTGGCTTGCGTGAACGCTCCCAAAACTTGACTATCGTTAACGAAGCCATCGAAGCAACGGTTTCCCGTCCTGCTTTCGTAACTTTCGATGATAACAAGAAGGAAGGTTCCCTTGTTCGCTTACCTCAACGTGACGAACTCGAACCAGAAGTTGACGAATCTCTTGTCGTTGAATACTACAATCAAATTTTATAATTTTTATTATAATTTTATGATTATGAAAAGTCTGTGTGCTATGCACAGACTTTTTTTATTTTCTAAATCGTGCAATTAAAAGGGCATGTCGCCACGCAAACTTCATCTAGAAGTTTGCGTGGCGACATGCCCTTTTATACATATTTGGTAATTCTGCTTTTTACAGGATCTGGTTGTAATCGGCTACACAACAGTTGGCTGTTGTACTTGCAGGAAGCGTAGCTCTTGAAGCCTCTACGGTGACTGCAACTTACTCAGATAGGCCTTGGCTCGGCAGTGTGTGTTACCACACGCTGCTGTACACGCCGGGTAGTTAGCAGAGCTGAGGAGGTGAGTCGCCATACCCCCATGGTGATATTTAGTCCGATCCTCTTATTAAAATATTCTTTGCTGCGTTTTGGTCGCGAACGTGAAATATGCCACATTGTGGGCAAGACCACATTCGGTCCGTCAATGTTAATTTACTAGTACCCAGTGTTCCCATCACGAATTGACAGTTAGAGCACGTTTGCGAGGTGTGATACGGCGAAACGGTTCGGAAGCATTTGCCATATAATTGTGCTTTGTATTCAAGAAAAGTTAGAAAAAGTCGCCAGCCATTGTCTGCTAAGCGTAATGCAAAGGCGTGATTTTTCATCATTAACTTGCTCCGCAATTCTTCAGCAACAACCAGATCGTGGCTTTTGATCAATGTTTTGCTGACGTTATGCAGGAAGTTTTTCCTTTGATTGGCGACGCGTCGTTCAAGAAAGGCGAGATATTGGCGTTGACGTTGGTAATTTTTGGCGGTCGATAAAGCGCGTCCTTCTTTCTTCGCACGATGAGCACGTCTGTGGAGCTTCCGACGTGCGAGGCTAATTTTTTGAGCACTGGCATCATAGTACTTAGGATTGGCGATCGTATAACCATTAGAATCGACTAAGAAGTTGGATATATTAAGATCGATCCCGATAGCTGTTGCAGTTTTTGGTAAGGCTGCTTTGAATGGAAGCGGCGCTGACAGTTGGAATCCGACTGTATACCTGCCAGCGGCGTCACGCTTCACTGAGACTGTGCTGATCTTAATATCTTCTCGATCCAATAACCATTCGGGCAGTGGTTGCACGCGAATCGTCTCAAGCTTTGGCAACCTGACATGATTATGGTCGATGATTCGTACTGTGTCGGTTTTGCCACGATTGGTAATGCGGCTGGTCTGATAGCTTTGACACATTGACTTTTTATGAAAATTTGGTACGCGTGCCTCCGGAACTTTGACGAATCGGTTCCAGGCACGTTGATAGTTCGCACGCGCTCTGACAAATACGAAGGCATCCAGATTTCGATTCTTATCCAACCACTTGTATTGTTCTTTGATTCGGGTAGGATTGTAAATCTGCTCGGATAACCAAGCAATTACTTGTAATTGGCGCTTCACGTAGCTTTCTTGGTTACTGATCACTGATCGACCAATGTGCCGAGAGATTTGAAGGAGTAGTTTTAGTGCGCGAGTGCGTCGCCAGCGTTCATTGCCTAATGCAACCAAGCGATTGTACATAAATCGCGAAGCGTCTGAGTTCTGACGAATGATTTCTTTCTGCCGTGAAGATGGATATGCCGTCATCTTAACTCCAAGGTGGTAGGGTAAACTGCGAATGGTTGTTGTTGGTTTTCGTGGTTTTCGCGCTTTACCCGAACGATATCGAGCCATTGTTGTCACCTCCTAACGTATGGGATTGATTATACCAAGCAACTAGAACGTATGTTTGTGATTGGCGTGAAATCATGCTTATTCTTTGGTGTGCAAATATTGAGATAATTCTTACTCAATAGCCACTGGCTGGCACCAACTGAATGAAGCCAGGCAGAGTCTTGATGGGCACAAAAGCGTTGGATAAGAAGGTCAGCACCAAGATGATCATCATCGATAGACTGCCGATCAGTTCTGCGTTCTTGACCAGAAGCCCAACCAAAGCGAAGATCCAGGAAGTGGCCCAGCCGATGAACAGCGCCAAGAACAAGGCGGCCGCGAGCATTGGCAAGCTGACGCTGGGACGCCAGCCCATCGCAAAGGCCGTCATCAACGCCACAATGCCAGCCAGCAATAAGCGGACGAAAAAAGCTAGATTTTAATCTAGCTTTTTTCTATGTAACATTTTGTTTCATAATATCTTGCCAGTATTTCTTGAAAGATTTATTATGACGTCAGTTTCATCGATAGTTATGTCTGGGGGGCGCGAAAAGATAATGTTATATGAACATATTATGGAGGTGTAATTTATGTCAACAACTGGTCAAAATGTTCTCGATGAAAATGATCTGCTGGTGGCACTTCGGCGAAAAGATTCAACCATAACGGTTATAGGTCCTCTAGTTGGGAAAATGCAGCAACTGAAGCAGCGCCAACTTACTGATCGTGATCGACTCGGATTCGATGTCGGTAGTAGAGGCGTATTAACCGTTGTAGAATTCGTCTTAAACAGAATATTTCGCTCATTCAAGGGCAAGGATGCACAAGAGACTGAGATTAACGAAAGAATCCTTAATCTTTACACGATTGATACAAGTGATGCTGAACGAGCAGTCCTAACCTTGAAGCAATCACGTTACTGACTTCAAAGATAGCATTGGCTAAATTTCACTCCATTTTTCTACGGCCGTTGTTTTTGGTGGCTCTAATTACCAGATGCATATTGACCAGACAAACCGGAATATTGGCATTGCTAACACCAGCATGTTTTGCACGCACCAAACACGCAACTCTTGATTTTGCATTGCCTTTTTGGTGCGGACGGATTATCAAACTAAGTGCAATACTTTATCAAAGAACACCTCAGATAGACTTCGATAGTCTAAAACTTTTCTCAGTCGTCGATTTAGATTTGTGTACAAAGCACATTTCTGCTTGTTATCTTACGTATGTATTGAAACCCGCTCAATGGTGCATCTAGGTGCAAACTATTTCATGAGCTATCAATGATCTTCAAGAATCAGCCTTACAAAAGACTGATAGATTAGAACCCCTGCTGACAGAGATAGTCTCAGTTTTGCTCCTTATTACTAGAAGCGGTAATTTATTATTGTTTTTTGGGCCAAAGGTCTTATGCTTCGTGCATAAGGCTTTTTTTCGGGGAAATTTTTCTCGCCATCCCCAAAAAGCATTTTGACGCACTGGCCATGTGTTTCCCCTTTTCATTTAGAGACTAAACTGTGAGATCTCTTCATGGCTTACGAGGGTGTTTTCGTGGCAATGCTTTTAAAAGTCGTGAGACTCACCTTTATTCATACACCTCAAAAGCTGAAAAACGTCAACCAAATAATCAAATTAACTGCTGACGCAAGTTCCGTCTCCTATGGAACATACGGCGCGTCTGAATACTGTAGTAGGTCAAAACTGGACAGTTCTATTGCGTAAGGCATCAAAACTGTCGGCTACCAGCAATTACCCTCCTTAGTGCTGCAGGCTGGCCATCATCGCGTCGATAAACACATGCGCAGCAGGCGAAAGCTGCGTTGTTTTTGGCCAAATCAAACTGGCACGCCCTTCCAGGCTCGGTGAAAGCGGCACAAAGCGTAAGTTAGTGTCTGCCGTATTGACGATCCCATCAAGGCAAATCGCGATCCCGACACCTTGACTGACCATGATCGATGCGTTGTAGAGCAGGTTATACGTCGCCACCACATTTAGCTGTTGCTCGCTAGACCCAAGCCAATCGCGCAGCCTGTCAACACTGCCGCGCTGTCTAGTCATGATTACTGATTGATCCTGTAAGTCACTAAAGGCAACCGTCACTTGATGAGCTAAAGGCGAGTCATCTCTGACTAACACACCCCAGCGAGTAGTTCCCGCCAGGTTAACAAAATTGTAATCGGACTTGTCTGTGGGTTCCAGCACCACCCCAAAGTCGAAGAAGCCTGCCGCCATGCGTGCGTATACGTCCTCAGCATCGGTACTGTAAATATTTGCAACGACTTTCGGCGCTGTCTCGCGCATATGCCTGATCGCTGCCACCACCCCTGCCATCATCGGTAGCTCTGCACTACCGATCATGATACTGCCACTGACGTCATGCGTGCGCTGTACGTTTGCCACAGTCTTATCCGCCAAGCCGATGATCTGTCTGGCTTGATTGGCAAAGTATTCGCCTGCTTTCGTTAAGGCGATGCGGCGCTGTCCGCGCTCAAACAAGGTCACACCGAGTTGATCTTCTAAATCGCTGAGCTGCCGCGAAATCGTCGGCTGCGACACATGCAGCTTGTCCGCTGCTCGGGAAATATTGCGTTCTGCCACTACCATCAGAAAATACCGCAAAACTCGTAGCTCCATTAGCCAACCCTCCATACGTTTTGACTATAGTTTAGCATTCAATATAGGTATTCGACAGATTGCACTGTAGCCCTTAAGCTAATTATTGTCATCAGGAAGGAGGTCTTATCGTGACTATACCACTAGCACAACTGATCAATGCCGGTCCGGTCAGTTGGACTGGAACGCTGCCTGAACAAGTCGATGCGATCGTCGCTGAAACCAGTTCGCAATTGATTGCCTTTAACCAGAGTCGCGACGAAAACGAGCGGCGCCGCCTCTTGACGCACCTGTTAAGTAAGCCACTTTCAAGTAGCTCGGTGATCAATCCGCCGTTTCAAACAGACTTCGGCCGGCACACGGTTATCGGGGAGCACGTCTTTATCAACCGCGACTGTTTCTTCGTGGATCTCGGTGGAATCTATATTGAAGATCATGCTTTGATCGGCCCCCGAACCATGCTTATTTCTGTTGGTCACAATGAGGATCCCGCGCATCGCCGCGACCTAGTGCTCAAATCGGTCCGCATCAAAAAAGGCGCCTGGTTGGGCGCCAACGTCACCGTTAATCCCGGCGTGACAATCGGCGAAAACGCGATCGTTGGTGCCGGTGCCGTCGTCACCAAGGACGTTCCAGCCAACACTGTGGTTGCTGGTGTCCCAGCTAAGATATTGCGCCCTATTCATCACTCAATTGGATAATTATTAATTATGAATTTATGGAGGATCACTATGAAAGATACAATCTTTATTAAACCTGGCCAAGTGACCATTGAAAATGTCAACAAGCCAACTATTCAGGCACCTGACGACGTAATTCTTCGCATCGTCAGAGCTTGTGTTTGCGGCTCCGATCTATGGAACTTTCGCGGCCTCGACAAGACGGCTGAGCACTCTGAGAATACTGGACACGAAGCGATTGCAATCGTTGATGCAGTCGGCTCTGCGATTACGACCGTGATCCCCGGCGATTTTGTCATTGCTCCCTTCAGCCATGGTTGTGGCCATTGCGCTGCGTGCCTGGCAGGCTATGATGGCAGTTGCCTTAACCACGAAGATAATTTCAGCAATGGGGCCCAGGCTGAATACATGCGCTATCAGCACGCAGAATGGTCTCTTGTCAAAGTGCCAGGCCAGCCCGAGGACTACAGTGAAGATATGCTGAAGTCGCTGCTCTCCTTAGCAGACGTTATGGCCACGGGCTATCATGCCGCACGGACCGCAAACGTCAAAGTTGGCGATACCGCCGTGGTCGTTGGTGACGGTGCTGTTGGTCTCTGCGGCGTCATCGCAGCGAAAATGCGTGGCGCTAAGCGAATCATCATCATGAGCCGCCACGAAGACCGGCAGAAGCTCGCGTTGGAATTCGGTGCCACCGACATCGTTGCTGAGCGCGGCGACGAAGGTGTGGCTAAGGTCATGGCATTGACTAATGGTCACGGGGGCGACGCCGTTCTCGAATGTGTGGGTACAGAACAATCTGTCGACACCGCTGTTAAATGTGGTCGCCCTGGCGCAATCATTGGCCGCGTCGGTGTGCCTCACAATCCTAAAATGGATATGAGCCCCATCTTCTTCCGCAACACGATGATTGCTGGGGGCCCTGCGTCTGTCACGACTTACGACAAGCAAGTCCTGCTGGACGCGGTGCTGAAGGGTGACATTCACCCTGGTAAGGTCTTCACTAAAACCTATCAACTCGATGACATCCAAGCCGCCTATGAAGCCATGGACAAGCGAGAAGCCATCAAGTCCTATGTGGTCGTCGACTGATTCAACCACAATTACTAACCTCATCTCCATATAAAGATTTTGCTGCAGTATTAACGAACGACAAAGTCGATCTCCACAGATCAACTTTGTTGATGATAGGCTCCCTGGAATTGCGACGAAAGCCAGCAGCCTCATTTGCCAAATTAGTGGTGCAACAAGGTGCAAATAACTTCAAAGGCCATCGACCAGTATCAATAATTTTCAAGAAACACTTCCACAAAACACTGATACTTCAAGATAATTGATGACAGAGATAGGCTCAGTTTTGTTTTTTATTACCAGAAACTGTAATATTCGATTTCAAATACTTCATCGAAATATGGAAAAAGCATTTGGCCGTTTGGTCAAATGCTTTTTGGATACAATCAGTAAACTGGTCGGTCTGAGCCTTGAGTCGCCGGGTCGGCGATCCCGATACTGTCATTTGCCGCAAAACTCGGTTCCGCAACAATCTTAAGTACGACATCAGCGATACTCTGACGCGAACCTGACACGCCGACATATTGCTCATCCTTATGTGTGACGGTATATTTCACCTCATCACGGTCATTCAGCCAGGGCAGCCGCAGCGTTGTGTAAGTCAGGCCAGATTGGGCTAGGAGTTGGTCAGAATTCAGCGCGGTCTTCAAGCCACTCCCAACTGATGCTTTGTTCCACGCGCCAAATTTGCCCGGGACTTCGTCATAAATCCCCAGGACATTGGTATAAACGACCCGTTTCACTCCGGCCAGTTTCATGCCGGCAATCACGTTATTAGTCTGGCGATTATCTGCGCCGTGATCTACCACGCCGACAAAAACCAGATCTTGATTCTTCATGGCCCCGGCCACATCATCTGCGCTGTCTAAACTGCCTTCAATTAGGGTCACACACGAATTGTCAGCCAAATCCGCCAACCGTGCCTGATTGCGCAGGAATAAGGTGAGGTGAACGTCGTTAAACTGTTCCTCATTCAAGATACGCTGTTCCACGATGCGTGAGATCTGCCCGTTAGCGGCCATGATTAAAACATTCTTTGTCATTGTATTTGCTCCCTTTGATTAGCTGATGTTCTGAAGCCATTTGGTGATCTGACGGTCGGCCCGATCGACCCTGTTGCCAGCAACGATCAATGGTGTGGTGAAGTGCGTCGTCTGGCCGCCGACCATGTGCCGGATCTGGTCGATACTTTCGCCAGCGCCATAGCCGCCTTGTGACATGAACGGGGCTATGGTCTTGTCAGCCAAGCGCGAGCCATACGCCGTTAAGAACGCGGTCATCGGATGTGCCAGCGTCATCGCCCAGATGGGATATCCTAAATAGACAGTCGTGTATTGCGTGAGGTCCGGCATCTCCATGTTGAGCTCGGGCCAGCTTTGCGATTCTCGCTCTTGGTTGGCTCGCGCGAGCGTCTTGAAGTAATCACCCGCATACGGCTCCTTGACGACGATCTCTAGAATATCGGCCCCAGTCGCTTGGGCGATCTTCTGCGCAAGTAGTTCGGTGCTGCCCGAGCGGGAAAAATAGATGATCAGCTGTTTAGCCGATGGTGTGAACTTGCGAGTTGGCGCAACGCTGCTGTTCGTATCTTTCCCATCAGATCGCGTCCCGCGTCCGTGTCCCCACTCAGGGTCGGACTTGGCAAGTTGCGGCACCACCGCTTCATTAAATGATTGATTCAAACTATCGCTCCTCCAATCTTGTCCTGTTCTCTTAACATGACCACAGGATAAACCTTGAAGCGGACTCCAACGCAAGCCCTTCTGAAAATAACTTTTGGTCTTGCCTTGAACCCTGCTCCAAGGTTTACAATCGTTTTAGCATGATGAATAGGAGATGGTGACACGATGAACAAGGAACGTTTGATTGCATTTGAAGATGCGATTTTGGCAATTATCATGACGATCCTAGTCCTAGAGCTTCGCAAACCGAGCCAAGTCTCACCTCAAAGACTGTGGGCACTGCGCACGAATTTCTTCGCCTACGCCCTGTCATTCTTCTGGCTTGGTGTCATGTGGGTCTCGCACCACAATAATTGGCAAAAAGTGAAACAGATCAATATGTCTACCATTATGCTGACCCTGGTTCTGCTCTTCTTCGCATCACTATTCCCGTACACGACCAGTCTTGTGTCTGAGAATTTCAACAACATCACGGCGCAGACGTTCTATGGCGCCATCGTCATCTCGTTGCTCAACGTCGCCATTTCGGTCAATTTAGGCAAGCTTAATCCCAAGGCTAACTTCCATCTTCTATACACGACACCGAACTATATTGTCTATCCGGATCTTGGGCTTAAGCTAGCCGGTCTCTTGCTGGCAATCACCGTCTATCCGCCTGCCATGATGATTACCATCTTTCTTGCCAGTGCGATGCTGATGATCGGTTTTACCCAAGTCTAAGGAGAAAAATATGAATATAAAACAAGCTGCTGATCTGTTTGATTTAACCACTGACACCCTACGGTACTATGAGCGCATTGGCGTCGTGCCACCGGTGACGCGCAACGCCAGCGGTTATCGTGACTATCAAACCAGCGATTTAAACTGGATCTACCTAGTCAAATGTCTGCGCGATGCCGGCGTTTCAGTGGAATCGCTGATCGATTTTGCTACATTATCACAAGGGGACCGCAATCAGTCCGACCAAACTGCCCAGAAGGCCATCCTGCAAGAACAGCTCGACCGCCTCGAGGAAAAGCTTCAACAACTCCAGAAAACCAAGTCGCTGCTTCAGTACAAGATCGATACCTACGATGATCACATCGCGAAGTATGTCACGAACCCGAAAAAGCAAGAAGTTGAGCCGCTCTGGAAACAATTTGAAAAATAGGCTTGCCTTGAAGTCAACTCCAGGGTTTACACTCTCCATGTTGAACAAGAAAGGAAGCACAAAAATGAAAACTGTTAAATTAAACAATGGCATCGAAGTTCCGGTCCTGGGCTTCGGCACGTTCCAGATCACCGACCCGACTGAAGCAGAAAACGCGGTACGCAACGCCATTCAGGCTGGCTATCGGCACATCGACACCGCTCAAAGCTACTTAAACGAAGAAGCCGTTGGTCGTGGCATCGCCACTTCCGGCATCGCCCGCCAAGAGTTGTTTGTCACCACGAAAATCTGGATCGAAAATACCAGCTACGACGGTGTCATGGCTTCATTCGAACGGTCCTTGAAGCGCCTCGGGCTAGACTATGTTGACCTTCTGTTGATCCACCAGCCGTATAACGATGTTTACGGCGCTTGGCGGGCAATGGAAGAGTTGCAGAAGGCTGGTAAGGTGCGCGCCATCGGCATCTCAAACTTTGCGGTCGATCGCGCGGTCGATCTATCCCTCTTCAACGATGTCACCCCGCAAATCAACCAAATCGAGGTCAATCCTTTCCAGCAGCAAACCGAGAGCATCGCTGCCCTGCGCCAGGAAGGTATCGCCATCGAGGCCTGGGCGCCGTTTGCAGAAGGTAAGAACGACGTCTTCCACAATCCCGTCCTCACTGCGATTGGCGAAAAATATCAGAAGTCAGTCGCACAAGTGATTCTCCGGTGGCTGGTTGAACAAGACATCATCGTCTTGGCAAAGTCCACCAAGCCTGAACGCATGCAGCAAAACCTGGACATCTTCGACTTCGAACTAACTGACGACGACAAGAAACAGATTGCCACACTAAACGAAGGGGCAAGCCAATTCTTCTCCCACAGTGATCCGGCGATGATCAAAGCGCTGGCGGGCCGAAAACTGAACGTCTAGTGCGCTCACTGACATCCAGATGAAATCAGCTCAAAGCGCCTTGCCAGGTTTATACTAAAACTAGCAAGTGGGAAAAACGAGGCGTACGCATGCAAACAGCATTGATCTTGTTACTAGCAGGTTTAGGTGGCGGCTTGGTGTCGTCAATGGCGGGAATGGCGTCATTGATCACCTACCCGGTTTTGATCGCGCTAGGCGTGCCGCCAGTTTCCGCTAATGTGACCAATTCTGCGGCAATGATCTTTACCGGCGTTGGCGCTGGCTTGTCTTCGACTAAGGAATTGCGAGCTAACCGGCGTTTGATGCTGATCGTCACCAGCTATACCGTCATCGGCAGTATCATTGGTGCCTTGATTTTAGCGATCGCCCCTGCGGCAACCTTTGCCAAAGTGGTCCCATTTCTGATCGCTTTGGCTGGCGGTTTGATGCTGTATTCCGCATGGCATCGACCTAGTGGTGCGGGCAACACCACAACACTGACCGGTTGGCGTGTCGTCGCTCGCAATTTGATGATCGGCTTGGTCGGTGTTTATCTTGGCTACTTTGGCGCAGCAGCTGGGATCGTGATGTTGGCGATTTTATCGGTCAGCTTGCCGCTGACTTTTGGCGTGGCCAATGCGCTGAAGAACTTCACGACTTTTGCGGCGAACATCGTGTCACTGGTGATCTACGCTTTCACAACGCATGTTTACTGGCTGATGGTGATCCCGCTGGGGCTGGGGATGTTTATCGGCGGCATGCTCGGGCCCATGGTGGTGCGCCATGTCCCCCAACGCGCGATTCGCATTATCATTGGCATCGCCGCCTTTGGGTTGGCTGGATATTTCTTTTATACGGCATATTGCTAAGTGGAAAAACCGCTGAAGAGAGCATTAAGACGCCACGATCATGAGCCTTCCGTGCTTCAAGTAAGCCATGTTGTCACCTGTATCAATGCAGACGATGACATGGCTTTTTGTCGGCTTCAGGAATTCTCTAATAGTCGTTGATGAACGTTGATTCGTCGAGAATTCATTCAATCAACGTCCGATCGATCACACCCCGTCATGGATACCAAGCAAGTCATAAGGACTCAAAAAGCGCGTCTTCATGATGATCGCACAGACCGTTTCAGGTGTTTCTGGCTCGGCGGCTTGTAACCAAGTTTGGATGATACTAAACAGCCCTGAGATGATCAGCTCCCACGCATAGTCTACCGGAATATCTGGCGTCAACGCGATGCGATTTTTTAGTTGGTGAAGCCGTTGACTGATGGCTGCACGAACCATTTTCTTCAGCTGATACTCAAAACGGGGATCCCCAGCTGGCCCCAAAAGCACTTTGAATAAGTCAAACTCTGAGGCAACCAAGCCCACCACTTCTTCAACCACTGGGTAAGTCTTTGCCTGCGACTTGGCTGGCATGATCATCGTGTCGGCAAAGTCGGCCTGGAAAAATTGGGCCAGCCGAGTGGTCAAGTCGGCTTCGTAATGCGCAAGTAAGGCATACTTATCAACGTAATGAAGATAAAACGTTCCGCGATTGATCTTGGCGGCTTTGGTAATGTCACTAACGGTGAGTTTTTCAAACGGCTTCGTCTTCATCAAGGCAATAAAGGCCTGTTTGATCTTGTCTTCAGTTGCCACGATTTTTTGATCCATGGCTGATCCTCCTTGAATTTGAATTTATTATTCCCCACCAGTCACAATAATTCAACTGAGTGGGCGCCTTTCGACGATCAGGATATTGAAATCAACACTTATCACAAATCTGCTTATTGCAGGCGATCTGAAGCAGATCTACCATGAAATTGAAATAGACATAGTGTTCATTTGAAAATAAGGAGCTGATTTGATGACTGGTATTATCGATGTCCATACGCACTACCTGCCGAAGATCTACACAGACGCCTTGAAACGCCATATTCCCGGCAACCCTGATGGCTGGCCGACTCCAGATTGGCAGCCGGAGACGACTTTAGAGTTCATGAAGAAAAATAAAATCAGCTACTCGCTGCTTTCCTTGTCTTCGCCACACTTCAATTTTGGCGACCGCCAAGAAACGCGACAAATTGCCCGTGAAGCCAACCAAGAAGGTGAACAGTTGGCGATCACCCATCCCGATCAGCTCGGCTATTTGGCATCGCTACCACTGCCTTATGTCAACGATGCCATCGCTGAGATCAATTGGACGCTGACTCATCACGCACGCGGGTTCACGGTTCCGACTAACACCCGCGGCATTTATTTTGGCTCGCCAATTTTCGATGAAGTTTATGCCCAGTTGAACGCAGACAAAGCCATTGTGGCGATGCACCCAAACCAGCCTTCGCAACTGCCACAAAACGTCAACATCGACATGCCGACACCTTTAATGGGCTTTTTCATCGATACGACGATGACTTTCATGAACCTGCTGAAATACCACTTCTTTGACAGGTTCCCAGACATCAAACTGATCGTTCCGCATGCCGGCGCGTTTTTAGGGATCCTCGCTGATCGCGACGAAACTTTTGTGAAGGCCCAATATCAAAGCGATCTATTTGCGGCAATGAAACACGTTTATTTCGACACAGCAGGCGCGGTGTTTCCACGGCAGTTGCCAATGTTGTTGACGTTAGCCGATGAGCATCACATTCTCTATGGTAGTGATATTCCTTATACTGATCTAAAAGCTTCCAGCCAATTACTGAGTGTGATCGTCAATGCGAATGATAAAAAGGCGGTGCGCAAGCTAAAGCTCGTTCAAACGGCACATCACTTTGACCATTTTTATGAACAACACAAACCCCTTGCCCAGATCCCAACGCTTTTGGACATGCTCGTCAAAATGATGAACGGTGCTGAGATCTTGACGCCAACAATGAAGCAAGAGATCCTCACCGATAATGCCCAAGCCTTGCTACAACTGTGAACTAGCCCCTTTGTTTGTCGCGTGACCTGAAAAAATGTCCTGTTCACAAATTGTGAGCAGGACATTTTTTCAGTTATTGAGGTTTCACGTCGCTAAGATCTTCACCATTGGTTTGGATCACGTGCTGATACCAATAGAAGGAATCTTTACGGCTGCGGGCCAGCGTGCCCTCGCCAGCATCATTTTTATCAACATAAATGAAGCCATAACGCTTGTCCATTTGGCCAGTGCCGGCAGATACCAAGTCGATGCATCCCCATGGCATGTAGCCTAATAAGTCCACACCATCTTCATCAACGGCTTTTTCCATTTCGGCAATGTGTGCGCGCAAGTAAGCTACGCGGTATGGGTCGTGAACGCTACCATCTGACTCAACTTTATCAACGGCGCCTAAGCCATTTTCAACGATCATCAAAGGCAATTCATAGCGCTCGTAAAGCCAGTTCAAACTCCAGCGCAGGCCTTGTGGATCAATGGTCCAGCCCCATTGCGTGGTGTTGAGATAAGGGTTTGGCACGATTTCTTTTTCGCCGACAAAATCGTAATCAGAGTTGTCACTTTGATGGGCCACTGTGTTTGAGGAATAGTAAGAAAAGCCGATATAATCCACCGTGCCAGCTGCCAAAGCTTTGCGGTCAGCATCGGTGATGTCTGGACGATAGCCGGTGCGCTTGAAGTAAGCTTCCATGAAGGCAGGATAGTGGCCACGTACATGCACGTCGCTCCACCAAGTGCGCTTTTGCATGGCTTTTTCGGCCATGAACAAGTCTTCTGGCTTGCTGGAAGCCGGAAACATGGGCGTGAAGTTGATCATGCAACCGATTTGGTTAGTGGGATCGACTTCATGCCCAGCTTTAACTGCCAAAGCCGATGCCACCAGTTCATAATGCGACGCTTGATACATGGCGCTGGCGCGATCGGCGTCAGTGGCGTCTTTGGGGAACAACAAGCCAGAGTTGGTCGCCATGGAAAACTCGCGGTTATAATCACACTGGTTGTCGATTTCATTAAAGGTCATCCAGTATTTGACCACGCCTTTGTAGCGCTTGAAGCAAGTGGTGGCAAACCGCACGAAAAAGTCGATCAAGCGGCGATCCCGCCAGCCGCCATATGCGTTGACCAAATGCAGCGGCATTTCAAAATGACTTAACGTGATCACTGGCTCAATACCATATTTGTGGCATTCAGCAAACACATCGTCATAAAACTTCAACCCGGCTTCATTCGGCTCAGTTTCATCCCCATTCGGAAAGATCCGCGTCCAAGCGATCGACGTGCGAAAGGCTTTAAAGCCCATTTCCGCAAACAACTTGATGTCTTCTTTATAGTGGTGATAAAAGTCGATAGCGTCATGATTAGGGTAATTCAACCCTGGTTGCACCCCAGCTGGGGTGATCTTTCGCTCCACCCCATTGGCGCCGGCAGTCATCACATCGGCGATCGACACGCCTTTACCGCCTGCTTGCCAGCCGCCTTCAAGCTGATGGGCCGCCACTGCGCCGCCCCATAAAAATCCGTCTGGTAATTTTGCCATAAACGCAATTCCCCCTTAGCTGTTACTACAATTTGTACTCAAGTTCATTATAGTCCGCAAAATGAAAAATGACGTAGCCTTTTCATTTGCCAGCGAAACCATCGAAAATCATCAGCTTGCACTGAGGTAGTTAGCCGGCTAACTATCTCCAAGAGACCTCCTCGAATACCCTCGCACCGTGATATTAGGCCAAATCGTGTTGCCAAGAATTTGTGTGCCTGGGCTATAATCGCTTGATTTTTCAGCCTTCCGTCTGGCGCCAACTTTAGCCAAAACTGCTACACTGAAATCAGCTGTTTTAACCCGATTCAATTTTTTGGAGGAAGCCATGAGCCAAACGATTTTGATGGTTGAAGATGACCCAACCATTGCCGATACGATTACCGAATACTTAGCCAAATGGCGCTACGACGTTCACACTGTACAAGATTTTGCCCATGTGGATCGCGAATTTGCGGCCTGCTCACCAGATCTGGTCTTGATGGACATTCGCCTGCCTTTTTTCAATGGGTTCCACTGGCTGGAAGTCTTGCGGCGCACTTCCAAGGTACCGGTGGTTTTCTTGACGAGTGTCAACGACGATATGACCCTGGTGATGGCGATGAATATGGGCGCTGATGATTATCTCACCAAGCCCATCGAGTTGCCGGTACTGCTCGCCAAGCTTCAAGGCTTGCTGCGGCGCGCTTATGAGTATCAGCAAGCCGATGGCATCTATCACGCCGGCGCCTTTGAGCTGTCTGCTTTAGACAACCGGGTGTCGCGAACCGCTCAAGGCGAGCAGTCTGCACAAAGCGTCGATTTGTCCCCGACAGAAACGCGCATCATGCGCTTGTTGTTTGAGACCCCAAGTGCAGTGGTGGCGCGCGAAACGATCATCCACAAACTTTGGGAAAACGATGCTTTTATCGATCAAAACACTTTGGCCGTCACCATGAATCGCTTGCGGCAAAAAGTGGCCCCAATCGGCTTGGATACCGTTATCCAAACCGTTCGCGGTGAAGGTTATCGACTGGCGGTGCCAGCAAATGCATGATCTGGTCGCTTACTTGCGCGCCAAAGCCCTGACTTGGGCCGCAATCTTGATCGTTTTGCTGGTGGTTGGGGTAATCGTTTTCCTCGAAGATCTGCCCATCACCGCCTTGATCGACGTGTTGGTGATCAGCGCTGCCTTGTTAGTGCCACTGATCGGCTTTGATGCGTGGCGCTGGTGCACAAATTACCGCAACTTGAAAGCCACCCCTAAAGATGATCCTGTTGGCCAAATGCCGGCACCCATAGATGCCCTTGCCGCATATTACCAAGCAATCATCACCACCCAAAATCAAGCACGAGTATCGGCGCAAGCAGACGCGAAAAAGCAAGCGCAAGCGCTTAGTGACAATTTCGGCTTGTGGAGTCATCAAATGAAAACCCCGCTGGCAGCGCTGGACTTGTTGCTACAGGTGCCACCTGTCGACCTTGACGCCGCTCGCAGTGAAGTCAAGCGCATCGACCGCTATGTGCAAATGATGCTGACATACATCAAAATAAACGATGTCAACCGCGACTTGGTGTTGAAACCAGTCTCACTGACCAAACTGTTGAATCACGTGGTTCGTGACTTAGCGGATCTTTTTATTGGTAAGAATTTAGCCGTTGACGTGGCCCCACTGCCCACGGTGGTTTCAGATACTCAGTGGCTGCGCTTCATCTTTGAACAGCTCTTGACGAACGCGGCCAAATATACCCAAACTGGTGGGGTCCACATTTATGCTAAGGTGATGCCGTGGCGATCGCAGATACCGGCATCGGTATTGCGGCTAGCGACTTGCCGCGTTTATTTGAGCCAGGCTTTTCCGGCTACAACGGGCGCATGAACCAAAAGGCCAGCGGGTTGGGCCTCGCAATGAGTCGATCCATCGCCGAAAAAATCGGGTTGAAGCTCAGTGTGACCTCACAAGTTGGCGTCGGGACCAAAGTGTTTATCCACATGGCCCAGCAAACTTGGCCGAGTGAGTAACCACGACTTGCCTTACAAAAGCGTAAGGTGGCATCAAGCATCGTAAGTATTTTCTGGCGGCGAACCGCATTATGCTTAAAGCATCCCGTTGGCGATTTGTGTCAACGACCTAGGAGGAAACGTCATGCCAATTCTGGAACTTAACCATGTTGCCAAAACTTACCATACCCGCTTCAACGCCAATGCGGTTCATGCGTTGAGCGATATTTCATTGTCAGTCGAAGCCGGTGAATATGTCGCGATTATGGGAGAATCAGGCTCGGGCAAAAGTACCTTGCTCAACTTGATCGCCGCTTTGGATAAACCAACTGCAGGCAGTATCGACTTGAATGGTACCGAACTTAGCACCATCGCCGAAAGCCAGTCGGCCAAATTCAGACGGGAACACTTAGGCTTTGTTTTCCAAGATTTTAACTTGCTGGACACTTTTAATGTTAAAGACAATATCGTGTTGCCGTTAGTCTTAAGTCAAACGCCGGTTCCGGAAATGGAAAAGCGCGTCGCCGCGATCGCGCCACAACTGGGACTCGCCGATAAACTGGCCAAGTTCCCTTATGAACTATCTGGTGGTCAACAACAGCGCGTCGCCGCAGCCCGCGCTTTGATCACAGAGCCTGAGTTGTTACTGGCAGATGAGCCCACCGGCGCTTTGGACTCACACACCGCCGATGAACTGCTTGAACGCTTCGCCAACCTCAACGCCAAAGGCCAAACGATCTTAATGGTCACCCATTCTGCAGTGGCTGCCAGTCATGCTCGGCGCGTTTTGTTCATTCGCGATGGCCGTTTGTTTCATCAGCTATACCGCGGGGATCTCACCAAAGACGCGATGCTGGTCAAAATCAGCGACACCATGACCGCTATGCTTGCCAACCCCAACCCATCAACAGCTGAGGCTAAAACCAATACGGAGGCAGACTAATGTTTTACTTCCGTTTAGCGACCACCAACATTCGCGCCCACAAACGTATTTTTGTGCCGTTTTTGTTGGCCATGACTTTGCTGACGATGATGAATGTGATCATGTTGTCTGTGCATGCTGATGCCAATGCGATCTTCGCCAATAGCGACGATGGCACGCAAGCAGTTGCCACGGAAATGTTTAAATACGGCGCTTATGTCATGATCATCTTTGCGGTTATTTTGGCTTGTTACGCCAATAGCTTCTTGCTTAAACAGCGCACCAAACAGCTCGCCTTATACAGCGTGATCGGCTTTGGCAAGCGGGAATTGCGCCTGATGGTCACTTGTGAATTGGCGATTTGTGCGGCTATCAGTATCCTATCAGGCGAGCTGTTTGGTGTGGCCTTTGCGCGGCTGAGTTATTTGATTTTGGGTAAAATGTTAGGCGTACCTGGGCAGGTACCGTTTGGCCTAGACCCTACGCCTTTAGCCCAAGCTTTCGCGATCATGAGCTTGATTTTTGGCTTGCTGATGCTGCTTGATGCCAACTGGTTGCGCAAGCATCGGCCTTTGGCGATGCTGCAAGCCGTCAGCGCTGGTGAACGCGAGCCAAAGACCCGCTGGCTGCTTTTGACGATCGGCCTAGTCACTTTAGGTGCCGGGTATGCAGCCGCCATTGGGATCACCGATCCACTAGGCGCCTTGCAATGGTTTTTCGTCGCCGTTGTTTTCGTCATAATTGGCACTTACGCGTTGTTCATCGCTGGGTCCGTCTTCATCTACAAGCGTCTGCGCCAAAATAAGCATTACTACTATCAGCCAGCCCACTTTATCAACGTCGCGAACATGATCCACCGCATGCGGCAAAACGGCGCCGGTTTGGCTTCGATTGCCATTTTGGCCACTATGACCTTGGTGACCATCGCTTCGACCATCACCTTGTACTTAGGGGTCCCGCAAATCGTCAACACTTCCAACCCTGCAGATCTTCAGTATTTGCGCGCGACCACTGCTCAAACGCCAATCACCTTTAAGCAAAATCAGGCCCAAGTCGCCGCGATCGCCAACCAACACCGTGTGCGCATCACTAAAACCACTGTCGCGACGATTTCTGGCACCATCCCCATCAAACTCGGGCCAACGCACGTGCGTCTCGCATCTGATCGTGATTATGCAGGCACATTTGGCCCGAACAAACATCTGATCACTGCAGACATCATGACTTTAGCCCACTATAACCAAATGACGGCAAAACACATCCAACTTAACGCCAATAGCATACTTTTAGGCACCACCAAAAAAGAAACCTTTGCCGAGCTCAGGTTTGGTCACCAGTCGATGACCGTCCAAGGCGTTGCCAAAATGCCATACATCACCAATAGCGTGGCCATGGGCAAGGCTTTGCTGGTGTTCAAAGATCATGATGCGATCCTGCGCGCGATTGGCGCCATCAGTCCCAAGAAACTTTCCGCCGAAGCACTTGGCCATCCGCAAACCACGGTCTACTTGAACCTTAAAGGTCAAGATGCCGATCAGATCGCCATGGCCAAAGCGCTTCAACAAGCCAACCTAGGTGCTTTGAATGTCACCAGTGCCGCCAATAATCGCAAAGTGGTCCTGCACTGGATGAGTGCGTTCTTATTTATGGGGGTGCTTTTGGGCATCATGTTTATTTTGGCCACTGCTTTGATCCTTTACTACAAACAAGTGTCTGAAGGTCTGGCTGACGCCAAACGCTATCAAATTCTGCAACAAGTTGGGTTGTCCAAACGCGAAGTCCGCAAAACGATCAACTCTCAGTTGCTGACGCTGTTTTATGTGCCGCTGATCGTAGCGGCGGTACACACCGCCGTGGCCGCGCCGTTCATCCAGCGGCTGCTCACCTTGTTTGGCATTTTCAACTGGGGCCAATTCGCTGCCATCATCGCTGGCACCCTGGCAGTATTTGCAGGGTTATATGTCGTGATCTACAAAGCCACTGCGCAAGTTTACTACAAGATCGTCAACTAAAAGGCAGCGAAAAACTGGCCAGCCTGGCTTCGGGCTGGCCAGTTTTTTTGGCCACGCCTTGGCACCTTGGTCCGCATGTTATAATGCGGGTTGAACATGATCTGGAGGTCGTTAGATTTGACAAAAACTGTATTGATCACCGGTGCCAATCGCGGTATCGGCTTTGAAGTGGCCCGCCAACTTGGGCAAAAAGGCTGGTTGATCTTATTAGGCGCTCGCAGCGAGCAGCGCGGTCAAGCCGCGGTGACGCGTTTGGCCCAAGAACATATCCAAGCGCAGTGGTTGCACATTGACTTGGATGATCTGGCTACCGTGCACACTGCCGCCAAGTTCGTTGCCCACCATTCTCCAGAACTCAGCTTGCTGATCAACAACGCTGGCATCGCTGGCGACATGGCGGCTGACCCAATGGCGACCAACACCGCAGACTTGCAAGCGACTTTGAACGTGAATGTCGTCGGCACATTTGAGATGATCAAAGCCTTCACCCCGCTTTTACAACGTAATCACGGTCGCATCGCGAACATGACCATTCCCGTCAATTCCAGCCGCTTTTGGCATCCTTTCAGCTACATCATCAGCAAGTCTGCCATGAATCAAATGGTGAAAATGTTCGGCCAGCACTTTGCCAGTCAACATCTTCCTGTCGATATTTTTTGCATCATGCCTGGTGGCGTGTCAACCGACTTGAACCACCATCTGCAAAGTCCCTTCGTGCGACCAGTTGAAGAAGGCGCTGCCGCAGTCGTGAAAATCGCGACTGATGGCCGGCATCATCAAGGCAAAGTCGTCACCGACTACGGGTTTGGCAAAATGGTCAAACGGGTGGCCCTCAGCCACCAACGTCATCATTGATGTTGGTGAGGTTTTGCGTGCCGCCTTCGATTTTTTGCAACAGCTGGTGCAAAGTGACAAGCTCTTCTTGCGTGAATTCGCCAAGTAAACTTTGAACGACCGCAAAGTGCTTCGGCAAAAATGTGGCCAACCGTTTTTCGCCAGCGACAGTCAAGTGGATGCGGCGCTTACGTTTGTCCGTTGGTAACGCCTGCTTTTCGACTAGATGCGCGGCCACCATCCGATTTAATAGCTTCGTGACAGTGACGCGCGTTGACCCCAGCATATCGGCAATTTCTGACGGTAATAGCCGCTGATGTGGCGCTTGATCTAACAACATCAAGATGATAAAGCGGGATTCAGACAAATCGGCATCAGCCAGAACTTGATCATACGCCTGTTGCATGCGTCGATAAGCTTGCTGAAAATGATGAAACTGCAACACCAGTTCTGGATCGATTTGAGTACCCATTGTACTGATCTCAAACGCCAAGCGAATGGCATCAGGCTGATCGTTGAAAGTAAAATTTTCCATGCAGATCCCTCCAAAGTAGTTAGCCGGCTAACTATCTGCACCACCACCGCGCAGCAAAACAATACGTTCGCTTAGTGTCTTGATCATAAATGCTTGGCTTCAACCACGCAAATTTATAGTCTTGTCGCAAATTTCACAAAATCTTCGCAAAAATCGATCAAAGATCCCACTTGTCCCCTTGTTCGATCACGCAGAAGGTTATACAGTTGACATGAAGGATATTACACGTTTTGTAAAGTTCAACGATATTTTTCCCGTGGTGCGCTTTTGGAGGTTATTCACATCATGTTTGTTACCAATGATTCAGCGATCTTGCTTTCGCAGATCGTGCTTTTGATTTTTTCGATCGGGTTTGTTTGCGCCTTGGTGATCGGCTACTCGCGCATTTGGCAACAAGTCGTCGGCAACACCAAGCTGTCCAAAGGGCAACAACTTGCGATTCGCACCGCTTTGCCACTGGCCAGTTGGATCTTAGGGGCGCTATTGACCGCCACAAGCCTCACCGGTATTGAAAATGCTTGGTTGTATGCGTTGATCGGGCTATTTTTAGTCGCCTTTCCTGTATTGGATAATCAACTGGGCCGAGGCGAATACGCGTTGCGGAGCTTGGCTTTGGTGACGATTTGGGTCGCCGGTCATTGGGCGAACTTAGCCACTTTGCCTGTATTGGCAACGTTAGCTGGTTTAGTGGTTTTGTTGATCGCCATTCGCTTGCGTGGTTGGGATCTGCGCTACCGCTTTTGGTATTGTTTAGCCGCTGGCGGATATATTGCCATCGCCTATTGGCTCACAGTGCCAAATGTCAGCTTGACGGCTGCATATTTGTACGTCAACATCGGCGCTTATTTGATCATGACTGCCTTAACCTGCCAATATTGGATCGTCAAGCGGCAGCGGCAACTGGCGGCAAGCCAAGCGGCAAGCGAAGATCTGACGGTCAACAACATTTACGCTTCATATGCCCGCAACGTCACCAGTTTGTTTGAAAGCGCCAAACAAAGCCGCCAACCGCTGACCATGGCGGTGATCGATGTCGATCACTTCGCCGATATCAACGAACGCTATGGTCACCTAGGCGCCAACACGATTTTGACGCAAGTGATCGAAGTGTTGCAAAATGTGTTACTACAATACAGTGCTGAAAGCCATTTATTTCAAGCCGGCGGTGAAGAATTCAGCATTATTTTTGCCAACACCCCGACCACACTGGCGGCGCCGATCATTTTAGACTGCTGGGACACGATCCGCACGCATAAGTTTACTTATCAAGATAATGATCTAACCTTGACGATCTCAGCTGGCTTGTCGCAGATCCAAACCGTGGATAAAAATGTTGATCCATTATACAAACGCGCAACTGCCAGCATGATCCAAAGCAAACACAGCGGTCGCGATGCCATCACCGTTGAAGGCGTTGCGCAACATGCCCGCGAAGCCCAAAATTGGTTGCCATCATATACTTATTTTGCCCAGCCAATCGTCGACGCACGCACCAACAACCATTCGGTGCTGATGAACGAATTGTTGCTACGAGCATACGACCGCAATGAATGGCGCTTGCCTGATAGCTTCGAGATCCCGACCACCACGCAGATCAGCTTGATCAAACGGGTCCTTAATCACAGCATAGTGCCTAGTATCACGGTGAACTTGACTGCCAAGCAATTCAGCGATCCTGAAGTTGCCAAAGAGTTCGTGCATTTCAAGCGCCACGAACCGCGGCTGAAAAAATTTGTCATCGAGATCATGGATGTGCCTGACCTCAACACCGTCGAGCGCATCAGCGGGCTGTATCGGCCAGCTGGCATCAAGATCTATTTGGACGATGTTGGCAGCGACAATAGTTATGAATTGGTGTTGAACATGTTTGCCTACATCGATGGCATCAAGTTTGCCATGCAAAACTTGCGTCAAACCAATGATTCTCAGCAACTGCTGGAACGCATCGACTTTTGGAAGAAGATTGCTGATAAACATCACCTAGAATTCGTCCTAGAAGGCGTGGAAAACCAAGAAGAATCTCAATTTGCGCTGACTAAAAGCGGCATTTTCCGGCAACAAGGCTACTACTTCGGCAAACCGACGCTACCACAAGATAAATAACGTCAGACACAAAAAAGAGACCAAGTGCTGGTCTCTTTTTTAGTCGGCTGACAGTTAATTTAAGTTGAAGACTTTTTCGGCGGTACCATGAGCGATGGCTTCGCGCTGCGCGTCAGTAAGGTCCGCTTGCGTCAAGAATGTGCGCGTGGCGTTTTTTGATTGCACATAAGGAAAATCTTCAGACCACATGATATGATCGGCGCCCATTTCGGTTAACGCCAATTGCATTTGTGGCGCGGTGAACATGCCAGATGGTGACAAGTACACTTGGCGCTTGTAGTAGTCGGAGAATTTCAGTGGCAGGTCTGACACCATGGCGCCAAAGCCGTCAACGCGTTGCAAAAACATTGGCATGAACTCCCCCCAATGCCCTGAAGCAAGTTTGACATGTGGGTATTTCTCCAACAGCCCAGCGGTGATGATCCTAAGCATTTGAATGCCTTGTTCCATGTGCCAACCCCACATCGCCCCAGCCATCATCGTCGCCGTTAAGGCGGAATAGGCTTTGCTGTCATAAAGTTGCGCTTTTTGATCATTGGTGATGACCCCTGGATGCAGATACAGCGTGGTGCCTAATTTGTCGGCTTCGGCAAAAATCGCTTCAAAGCGCGGATCATCTAAGAATTGGCCATTGACACTGCCAGAAATGATCCCGCCTTTTAACCCCAAAGTCGACACCGCATAGTCTAGTTCTCTGGCGGCGGCTTCTGGCGTGTTGGCAGGCAATGTGGCTAAGCCGGCAAAACGCGTTGGATACTGGCTGATGTTTTCTGCTAATGTTTCGTTTTGGGCATGGGCGCCGTCAATCGCGTATTGATCCGGCAGCACTTGCGCCGAATTGCCGGCGTCAGAAACCACTTGAACGTCGATGCCATATTGGTCCATGTAGGCGATTTTTTTACTAAAATCCACCAGATCTGGTTCCAATTGTGCTTGGCGCGGATTGTTATTTTTCACTTCTGAATACTCATTGAACTCTTTGATATTGCGTTTGGTATCGAAATGTTCTTCAACGGTGATCAATTTCATGTTAAGTCCTCCTAGCGCATCATGAAATGCGCAACGTTTGTCGATAAAATCTTGGCGTAAAGCAGCTGGTGCTTGTAAAACTGTCAAAGCCTGATATGCTTAGTAGGTAGCCGGCAACATACAAGGAGGCCCCCAGATGATCATCTTTAATGAATTTCCAGTTGGCGCAGCCACATTGAACTTAGTTGCTGCCCACCATGCCAAAACCGAATCCGGATTGCGCGCATTAGGCGTTTATCCCGGCCAAGAAATGTTGTTGATGGCGCTATTGACTGACGACGCCGCGCCAAAGCCGCAAAATCAATTGGCCGCGTTGCTAGATGTCAACCATTCCACTGTGGCCAAATCGGTGCGCCGCTTGGCCACTGCTGGTGTGGTGACCACAAAACCTTCACCGCAAGACGGCCGCGTCACCTTAGTCACCTTGACGGCTCAAGGCCTCGCCTTAGCCAAAAAAGTCAAAACCGTGTGTCAAACAGTCGAGGCACAATCGACGGCAGCTTTGTCACCAACTGAACAAGCCGAATATATCAAGCTGGCAGCGAAAATGACTGCCGCGTTGAAACAATAGCCATCACGCGATTTTAGCGTGATGGCTATTGTTTTACGCTTAGAAGGTTTGAGCGAGGGTTTGAGCCTGCTTTTGCGCTGCGGCTACAATGTCGTGGGCTTGCTCTGGGAAATGGTCCATGCCTTCAACTGGCAGATCGATCACTTTTTGGCTGCCAAGATATTCCAACGCGGCATGAATGTATTGCGTGGCTGGGTCTTGGCCGGCGTACTTGCCACCAGCAGCTTGGATATGCACAACTTTTTTGCCTGGTAATAAGGCAATATGGCCAGTGGCAGTATAGCGGAAGGTTTGCCCGACCATGGTGATGGCATCGATCCAAGACTTCAGCTTGGTGGGAATGCCAAGGTTCCACATGGGGTTGGCGATCACGATTTTGTCAGCGGCTTTAAATTCTTCTAAAGCGGCGCCAAACATGCCAAGCTTTGCGGCAGCCGTCGCGCTTGGGGTGGCGTTAGGCGCAAAAGCCGCCATCATTTCGCCATCCAATTCTGGGAAGTTTTCTTGGTATAAGTTACGCTCAGTCACGGTATCATCTGGATGCGCCGCTTGATAGCTTTGCATAAACGTGTCCAACACCTTCATACTGCGGGAACGGTCTGGTCCAAACGGATGTGCTTTGATCACTAATACTTGACTCATCTTAAGGTTCTCCTTTTCATGGCGGCATTTTGGTTGCCGGCTACCTAAATAGCTTACCATCAAAAAAGGTCGCCGGCAACCTTTTTCGCTAAAAAAGCCTCACAGCCCGTTATTTGATCCAGTCTTGGGCTTTGGCATAAACTGGCGCCACGGTTTCTGGCCGATCCATGCCAATGCCGTCATTGCTGATGGTACCGCCGGCTTTGATGCGGGTATAAGCCAAGAACCGATAGGACACGCGCAGTTGTTTCAATAGCGCCAGATCCAGCTTCAAATCCGTACCAGGAATCACTGGCGTCAACGTATCAGCATCACAAATGGCAGTCATGTCGCTGATTTTCCACTGCCCGTCGCGCTTTTCAACGCGATAGATCAATGTCATATACGACTGCACGATCACTTCCGCGTTGCCAAGATACATCCAGTGCTTGGTCGTTGAACTCATTTCAGCATAAGCACGCTTCCCATTGACATGCACGATCGGCGTCCCGTAGCGACCGACTAGCGGCAAGCTGTAATCAAAATCCACTGGGTGTTTGCCAACAAAGGTATCGGCGGCTTTGCCTGTGGACCAACTGGTGGTCACCGTAGCGTCTGGCCAATAGCTGGCGGCTAATTGCTGATCCAAATGGCGTCCCCGAGCGGCGCGTTCGTTTAACACTAACTGACTGATCGCTTCAATATCTGACATGATTGCCTCCTAAGCGATGATCCCGCGGTCGATATAGCCGCCGTCTAAAAACCAATATTGATGATAATCACCTTTTAACGCGGTGAACGTGACTGGCTCTTGGCCTTGGGCTTGGATCTGTTTGAGCAAATAGTTGCGCAAGATCCAAGGGTCTTCTAAGCGATCTGGCTCAAGTCGCAAGTTCGCTTCGATCGTCGCTTGGGTGGTTCCAAGGGCTTGGGCGATCGTTGCGAGGTCTAAGCCGCTAATGGCAAGGTTTTGTTTGAATTCTTTTTTCGTGGCAACTTGTTGGGCAATAGTTAATGACATGATGACCTCCGCTTGATTAGTTGTATTTGCATCTGTTATAATAGTCGGTGTCAGAATGAATGTCAATGAATGACTTGCAAATACATCTTTTTAACTCACACGGAGGAAATCATGAATCTAGGCACAGATGACCAAATCGTCGATAAGATCTTTCAACTGTCCCAAATTGAAAAAAGTGTGATCAATCATCAACTCAAAGACGTGGGGTTAAATCCGATCCAAGCGCGCGCTTTGAACTACATCGCCCAACACCCGAACACCATGCAAAAAACTGTCTCTGAGCATCTCGGCAAACTCGGTGCCACCACCACCAATATCATGAAGGTGTTGCAACAAGACGGCTTGATCACGCGCACTCGCCCGCAAAGTAACGAACGCCAAAAGTTGCTGTCGCTAACGCCAGCTGGTGAAGCCACTGCCGAAGCGGTGCGCCAGATCTTTGTTGAAATGGAAAATCGTATTCGCGTCGGCTTGCCTGAAGCCGAACAAACTCAGCTGATGGCACTGCTGGATAAAGTGCAAGCGCGCTTAACTGACACACCTAACGCTTAATGGAGGCTTATCAATGCAAAAAACGATCATCATCACCGGTGCCAATTCCGGTTTAGGCTTTGAAGCCACCAAACAAATCGCCCAACGCCATGACGATTACCAGCTGATCATGGCGTGTCGCAATATGCAAAAAGCAACTGCTGCGCGAAAGGCAATTTTACAAGAAGTGCCAAATGCCAACTTGTTGTGCTTGGCCTTAGACACGTCATCACTGGCCAAAGTCCGCGCCTTTGTTGACGCGTTTAAAGCCTTGAACACCCCACTTGATGGCTTGATTTGCAACGCTGGGATCGCCGGGCGCGTGGTGCATGCCACTGACGACGGATTCAACAATATTTTTGAAACCAACTACTTAGGTCATTTCTTGTTAACGCAGCTCCTGTTGCCGACTTTGGCAAACGACGCGCGCTTGATCTTTGTTAGCAGTGACCGGCATGACGCCATCAAAGATATGCCTTGGCCAGGCGCCAAAACCGTGGCTCATGTTGGAATCGACGCTTTGGTCGATAGCCGCAGTTATCCTTATTCAAAGCTTTGCATGATCTTATTCACCTATGAACTTGAACGCCGACTCGCCCAAGATCCGCGCCACATCGTGTTCAATGCCGCTAATCCTGGCTTGATGACTGAAACTGGTTTGGCTAAAGACAAATCGCGCTTCACCCCAGAAATGCTGGCACAAAACGCTGATATTCTTAGCACTGCCAAAGATTCTGGTCGGATGCTGGCTGATTTGATGTGCAACTCAGCATTTGCCCAAGGTCCGGCGCGATATTTTGATCGCCGAAGTGACAACCCGATCCCCTCTTCCAAGCTGTCTTATGACCAACAAGTCGCCAAAGAACTGTGGGACTTTAGCCTGCACGCCGTGGGGTTGGCTGATTAGCCACACCGCTTCATTAAAAATCGCCTTTCAGCTTTGGCATGGCAGTCAAAGTTGAAAGGCGATTTTGTTTTAGTCGTGTTTAGGCGTTGGATCGATCATGGTCAACTGGATGCGCTCACGGTTCGTATCCACTGACACGATCCACACCTCAACGATATCGCCAACTGCCACCACAGATTTGGGATCGCTGACGCGGCGGTTAGCCATGCGCGACACATGCACCAAGCCGTCATGCTTGACGCCGATATCGACAAACGCACCAAAATCCACCACATTGCGGACGGTGCCTTGAAGCTTCATCCCCGGTTGTAGATCGGCCATGGTCAACACATCTTGGCGCAATAATGGTTGAGGCAAGGAATCCCGCAAGTCGCGACCAGGATTTTGCAAACTGGCGACAATATCTTTTAACGTTTCCATCCCCACTTTTTGTGAGATGAGCGGCGTAACGTCCACAGTTTGCACTTTTTGGATCAAGGCCTGGGTGCCCAGTTGCGCTTCTGAAACCCCAGCTTGGGCCAAAATTTGTTTGGCCACAGGATAGCTTTCCGGATGGATATCCGTATTATCCAAAGGTTGCGTCCCGTTGATGACTCGCAAAAACCCAACGGCTTGTTCATAGGCTTTAGGGCCAAGACGGGGAACTTTCAATAATTGGCGGCGATTGTCATAGCGCCCATTTTCATCGCGGTAAGCGACAATATTTTTTGCAATGGTTTTGTTCAAACCGGAGATCCGTGTCAGCAATTGCACCGAGCCAGTGTTGACATTCACACCCACGCGGTTAACGGCACGCTCGACCACGGCATCCACTTGCGCCGCCAAGTCTTTGCTCGGCAGATCGTGTTGATATTGGCCAACGCCGACTGCTTCTGGATCGATTTTGACCAGTTCTGCTAATGGGTCTTGTAAGCGGCGGGCGATACTGATGGCAGAGCGTTGTTCAACATGCAGATCAGGAAATTCATCGCGGGCCACTTGGCTAGCAGAATATACTGACGCCCCAGCTTCATTGACGATCACATAGTAAATATCCCGCGGGATCTGGCGCAACACTTCGGCGACGAATTGTTCCGATTCGCGGCTGGCGGTACCATTGCCAATGGCGATCATGGTCACTTGATATTTTTCCAGTAAGGCTTTGAACTCACCGGCGGCTGCATCGCGTTTGGCTTGCGGCGCAGGTTTGTGCGGGTAGATCACCGCTTTGGCTAAGAACTTGCCATTTTCATCCACCACGGCTAGCTTGCAGCCGGTGCGATAAGCGGGATCAAAGCCAAGCACCACTTTGCCTTTGATCGGCGCTTGCATCAACAAGTTGTACAAGTTTTGCCCGAACACGTCGATGGATTGGGCGTTGGCTTTGTCAGTCAATTCATTGCGCAACTCCCGCTCGATGGCCGGGCCAATGAAGCGTTTATACGACTCACCATAAGCATTTTCAACAAACGCGGTGGCTTGATTTTCCGGATGATGCCCGATCAAGCGAAAATGGAAAAAGTTGGCCACAGCTTCATTGTCGACCACGATTTTAACCGATAAGATCTTGGCTTTTTCGCCGCGGTTGATGGCTAAGGTGCGCGTCGCTGATAAATGCCGCACACTGATCTGCGCGTCATAAAATTGCTGATAAACTTGCTTCTCATCCAAGGCTTCGGCTTTGGGGCGTAACTTGGTTTTCACCTTCCCAGTGCGCTGCGTGAATTGACGGATCCAGTGGCGATAAGAGCTGACTTCGCTGAAGGTTTCGGCTAAGATCTCAGTCGCCCCAGCTAAGGCCTCATCGACAGTTTTCACGTCTTTATTGAGGTATTTTCGCGCTTGGGCCGTCAGATTCCCTGTTGGCAGTTGCAAGATCCACCGAGCTAATGGCTCTAAACCGTGAGCCTTGGCTAAACTGGCTTTGGTTTGGCGTTTTTGCTTGTAGGGTAAATACAAGTCTTCCACTTCTGGCAGTTTAGTGGCGGCTTGGATCGCGGATCTGAGTTTCGGGGTGAGTTTTTGCAACTCGTCGATGGCTTTGATCACCGCTTGTTTGCGATCTTGTAAAGCCGTCACCCGCGCATAGCTGGTTTCAATGGCTTGGATCTGCACTTCATCCAAACTGCCAGTCATTTCCTTGCGGTAGCGCGCGATAAACGGTACCGTGTTGCCTGCGTCCATCAACTCTAAAACGGTTTTGACTTGGCGCGTGGCGATCCCGTCAAGATCTGGTTGCATCAGTTGCAATGTTTGCGTATCGATCATGATCATTCCTTTACTTGGCCGATGTCGCCAAGCGCTTTGCCTGGCGTATAGTCATTATACCATCTAGGTGAGATCGCGCTAATTCCACCGGTTTTAAGTGCAACAAAATAGGCAGAGCGACGGTTCCGCCGATCTGCCTGATGTTTAAGCACTGCGAGTTTGCACCACTTGATCGCGCCCGCGGTGTTTAGCAGCGTATAAGTTGATGTCGGTGCGCTGAATGAAGTCTTTTAGTACCACTTCTGCGTCAGCGATCGACGAGATCCCAGCTGAAACAGTCAAGCGCAACTTTGGATTTTCGCGCAAGACCACGAGATTTTTCAGCCGCTGATAATAATTGTCAATGGCCAAACGCGCTTGATCATCATTTAAGCCAAAGATCAAAATACTGAATTCTTCCCCGCCAGTGCGATACACCGCAGCGTAATAATCCATGGGAATAAAATAGCCTTGCAAGTCGCGAGCAAAGTTGATCAAGGCTTCATCCCCGATCAAATGCCCATAAGTATCATTAATGGCTTTGAAATGATCGATATCCATCATCACCAAATGCAAGTTGTCGCCATGACCTGCCGCCAGCTGACTTTGAAACCACTGGTAGTCTTTGCGAAATAGCGCCAAACTCCGCACCCCAGTGAGCTCATCATGATTGTTGCCATAGGTGAGCGTTTTGGTTTGCTTGCGCCGATAGCGCAACAAGCGATCATAAAGATCTGCCACCCCTAACAACAAAATGCTGATCACGCCAACTTCCAGCGTCTCCCATCGGTCATAGTGATGGATCATTGCCGCCAGCCCCCACAGCGCCACTGACATCAACGCGATGGTGACAAAGTAGCGCCAGTGTTTGGCACTGACCCATTGACGATTTTGATTGATCAACTGCAACCCGCCAAATACCAAGGCCAAGCCCAACATTTCCGACACGTTATAGCCCCACCAAGGCCAATAACACAAATACACGCCTACTAACATCAACGCATGCACTTGCGGCTTTTTGATCCGAGTGGCTACATACAACAATGCCCCATTGCGCAACACCGAAGCCGTCATCGCGCTGGTGGTATCGTCATGGCGCAAGATCGCCACCACCACTAACACCAGCCACAAATACCCAGCCAATAACGCCGCCGCTGACACGTCGCGATGAAAGACCCGCTTGATGGCATCTGGGCCAAATGAATTGATCATGTCAACTGTGCCAACAAAACCGATCATAAAAAAGAACATCCAAAACGCTTCATTTATCACAATTGCCATGCAGATCAACCTTTGCCCATGTTTTGACGTACCTCTAATATACCGCCAATGCTGGGTAAAAACGACATTTTTGACAACTTTTCTTCAATATAATTGGAATGTTCGCAAAGCTGACATCAGCGCTGGACAAGTGCGCCTTGGTTCTCTATCCTAGACTTAATTGTGTTTTCAGGAAATGGAGTCCATTATGAAAAAACCTGCCATCATAACTTTACTGTTTGCCTTCATTACCGCGTTGGCATTACTGACGCCAACGCCTGCCCATGCGGCTGAAAAGACGTATACCTTCTACACTGACAATACCTATGCGCCTTTTGAATTTGCCAACAAGCAAAACAAATACGTCGGCATCGATATCGATTTGATCCACGCCATTGCCAAAGAAGAGCATTTCAACGTCACCGTCAAAGCAGTTGGCTTCAATGCTGCAGTGCAAGCGTTGGAAGCCAAACAAATCGATGGCGTGATCGCTGGGATGACCATCACCCCAGAACGCTCGGCGAAATTTGATATGTCTAAGCCTTATTATCCCACTGGCCCAGTTGCTGCGGTTAAAAAAGGTTCTGACATTAAATCCTTAAAAGATCTGCGCGGCAAACGCGTCGCGATCAAAACTGGGACTGCAGCCGCAGACTATGCCAACTCGATCAAGCAAAAATACGGCTTTAGCACCGTCACCTTTGATGACTCCAACAACATGTACCAAGATGTGTTGACTGGCAACTCAGTGGCTTGTTTTGATGATCAACCTGTGTTGCAATATGCCATTGCCACTGGCATGAAGTTGCATATCGTGGCCAAACCAACGACGGTGAAATATTATGGCGTGGCCGTCAACAAAGGCCGCGATGATCATTTGATCGACAAGATCAATGATGGGATCACCAAAGTCAAAAAATCTGGCGAATACGACAAGATTGTCGCCAAATATTTAGGCAATGGCACTGTTTCCTCGCAAAAAAAGAAAAATGCCAAAACCCAAGAAACTGACCGCAGCTTCTTAGGTTTGCTGAAAGCCAACTGGTCGACTTTAATGAGTGGCTTAGGCGAAACCGTGATCTTGACGTTAGTCGGCATTATCTGCGCAACAATTTTAGGAATCGTCGTCGGCTTGCTAGGCGTGATGCCAAATCGCTTTGCTCAAGGGATGTCGTCGACATTCATTTATATTTTCCGTGGCTTGCCATTATTAGTCTTAGCCTTGTTTGTTTACACTGGGGTGCCAAGTTTGACGGGCACCAAGATCCCTGCTTTTATCGCTGGGATCATCACCTTGACTTTAAACGAAGGTGCCTATACCGCAGCGTTTGTCCGCGGCGGTATCGATGCCGTCGCCCCAGGTCAAATGGAAGCCGCTCGCAGTCTTGGCTTACCTTGGTCCAAAGCGATGCGGCATGTGATCTTACCGCAAGGCTTAAAGATCATGGTGCCAAGTTTCATCAACCAATTCATCATCACCTTAAAAGATACCTCGATTTTAAGCGTGATCGGCTTGCTAGAATTGACCCAAACTGGGAAGATCATTATCGCTCGCAACATGGAAGGCTTTAAGATCTGGACCATGGTCGCGTTGATCTACTTGATCATCATCACCGCGTTGACTTGGTTGAGTAAATGGGTCGAAAAACGGATGGCCGTTTAACGCGTCAACACCGTCAAGTTCGCTTGACGGTTTTTTTTGCGCTTAAAGCCGTGATTTCTTGGCAAAAGCTTGATTTCATAATGTTTGCCTTTATGGCGCGGCATTATGGTAGGATACAAATAGTACGAATATTTCGATAAATTGTGGGGGATTGAAATGTCGATAGAACTACCGCTATTTTTGATCCGCGTGGCAACAGTCACTTTTTTTAGCATCGGGTTCATCGCCTTTTTTCAGCGGATCTGGTATGACGCTTTTGAGA
This sequence comes from Lacticaseibacillus salsurae, assembly GCF_045862175.1. Taxonomy (NCBI): domain Bacteria; kingdom Bacillati; phylum Bacillota; class Bacilli; order Lactobacillales; family Lactobacillaceae; genus Lacticaseibacillus; species Lacticaseibacillus salsurae. The sequence goes on from NZ_BAAFZI010000016.1 coordinate 39,372, forward strand.
ATCAACACACCCAACGAATCGGCCGCATTTGGCGGCGGGTGATGTTACTGACGATCAGCGTTGGCATGGGTTTGTTTATTCATTACGGCGCCATGACGTTTATCCACAACAACTCAGCGATCTTGTACCACAACTGGGCGCTATTTGTGCTCACTTTGCCGCTGTTGTTTGGCGGGTTTCGCTGGTATGAAATGGCCTTAGAAGGCGGCGCGATCTTGATCGTGTGGCAAATGCACCATGCGCCGAACTTTTATGCACCGACGACTTTAACCGCGATGTTGGCGTTTGCTAGCGTGTTGGTGTTGATCAAACTTGGCCGCGAAAAGATCTTGAAGCGGTGGTGGACTGGCGTTTTGGCGGCATTTGTGGCCGCAAGTTTGTTTTGGTTCACCGTCCCGCCGGTTTCCATGGGGATGCATGTCCCGTTGAAATTAGCCGTTCAAGCCGTGTTGCTTTACACCTTGATGTTGGCGTTTGTGCTGGGCTATTGGCTTCGGCAACAACGTCTTGACCGCAAGCAACGTCAACTCGAGCGCTTGGCTGATTATGAAAAAGGCACCAGTGCCAATACTTATTCCCAACAACAAAAATCCTTACAAGCGTTGTTCACCAAGATCAAGCAACAAGGTGGCGTGTTGAGCTTTGCGACGCTTGATTTAGATCACTTCAAACAAGTCAATGACCGCTTCGGGCATTTAGCCGGTAACGCCGTGTTGATCGAAGTGACCGATACGCTGAATCAGATCTTAAATAACGCCAAAGTCCCCCATCAACTCTACTTAGCCGCTGGTGAAGAATATAATTTGATCTTCCCAATCCGCACCCCAGAATCAGTGATGCCTTTGATCAAAGCATGTTGGCAAGGGATCCGCAAGCGCGACTTCACTTATGAAAATCGCAGCATCGACGTGACACTTTCCATTGGCATGACCGCTTTGCATCCAGACGACCGCTCGATCAATAACATTTACCAGCGCGCCGATGACGCCTTAGCCAAAGCCAAACGCTCTGGCCGCGATACCATCACGTTTGACCAACAGATCGTTTCTGGCATCGATCGCAACGAAAAGCGCCTTGCCGATTATCGCTATTTTGCCCAAGGCGTTTATGCCGTTGACGCACCCGATCACCCTAAAGACTATCATGAGCTGTTGTTGCGAACTTATGACCCCCAACTCAAGCGCTGGATCTTACCAGATTCATTTGAGTTGCCGATTTGGATGAGCATCGCGTTGATGCAAGATTTCATGAAACACGATCCCTTACACCGCTTCAACTTGAATTTAACCGCTGATCAATTCCAAGACTTGGAAATCGCCGATGCCTTGACCCAATTTGCGGAAAGCCCTGAAGGTCCAGAAGCACTGACTGTTGAGATCATGGATCTGACCGATTCGCAAACCACGCGCCGGATCAGTTCCGTGTACCGCGCCGCTGGCATCAAGTTGTATATTGACGACGTCGGCTCAGATAATTCCTTTGAAGTGGTGCGCAGCTGCTTGCCATACATCAACGGCATCAAATTTGCGATGCAAAACTTGCGCAAAACCACCACTGACGAACAATTGACCGAACGGGTGAAGTTCTGGCGGCAAATCGCCTCAGAAAATGACTTGCGCTTCATTTTGGAAGGCGTGGAAACCAAGCAAGACTTGGCCATGGCTGAATCATTGAAAATCGATCATGTGCAAGGATACTATTTTGACAAACCTAGCGACCCGCACCATAACTAAAGAAGGTGGTCCAATTTAGCACGGGGGCACAGCTTTCTCATTTCGAACGCCAAAATATCGCGACAGATAAGTGTTTGCCGCTTCATACTTTTCACTGAATCCTCTTCAGTCTACCCATTCATAAATTCGAGAACTTCAAAAAAGCCACAGGCGCCTGCCTGTGGCTTTTACGTGCATTTCTGCGGCATTTAGTTATGCTTACGCTTGAATGCAAATCCACTTGATGTAATTCCGAATAGCATTAACAAACCCGTTACGACCATATTTGCATTGGAGGTATTACCGGTTGATGGATATTTGCTATTCTCACCAGACTTAACAGTATCGCTTTGCTTGTCTTCCTTGCTCGAACCTAGATCATTGCCGAAACGCTTCCCAGTTGTCGTGGAAAGTGGCGTATCTACTTCAATGTTGATCAACGGCAAGCCGTTCTCGTTGTAACCGGAGGCTTGGAGCTGTTCTTTTGTGATAGAGAGCGGCGTGCCAACTTCAGTCTTGATCAATGACAAACCGTTCTCATCGTAGCCAGATGCTTCAAGTTGTTCTTTGGTTACTGATACTGGCGTGCCAACTTCAGTCTTGATCAATGGCAAGCCGTTCTCATCGTAGCCAGATGCTTCAAGCTGTTCTTTGGTTACTGATACTGGCGTGCCAACTTCAGTCTTGATCAATGGCAAGCCGTTCTCATCGTAGCCAGACGCTTCAAGTTGTTCTTTGGTGACTGATACTGGCGTGCTAACTTCGGTGTTGATCAGTGGCAAACCATTCTCGTCGTATCCGGCGGCTTCAAGCTGTTCTTTGGTGACAAAGAGGGGCGTGCTAACTTGGGTGCTACTTTCCGTCTTGATCAATGGCAAACCGTTCTCATCGTATCCAGACGCTGCAAGCTGTTCTTTGGTGACAGACTGCGGTGTGCCAACCTGGGTGCTACTTTCCGTCTTGATCAATGGCAGACCATTCTCATCGTATCCAGACGCTGCAAGCTGTTCTTTGGTGACAGAGAGTGGCGTGCCAACTTGGGTGCTACTTTCCGCCTTAACCAATGGCAAACCGTTCTCATCGTATCCAGACGCTGCAAGTTGTTCTTTGGTGACTGACAGCGGCGTGGCCACTTGAGTGCTACTCTCCGCCTTAACCAATGGCAAACCATTCTCATCATAACCAGACGCTGCAAGCTGATCTTTGGTGACAGACACTGCCGTCTTGAAACCTAAAGGCACGACTGCGTGATATTCCCCAGCAGGAATCCGCACATGGTATACCGTTCCGTCCAGAGTGACGTTTAAGGTAAATTCCTTAGTGACGTTCCCATCAACAGTCACAAAGACTCCCTGATCTGCACGATCACGTTTGGTTGCGACAAAACTAACGTCACCATACTCGCCTAACCCAAGACGCTTGATACCATTTTCATCAAGACGTTTCAGGTCCCAATTGATCTGTCCGTCAGGAGTATCCGGCGTAATTCCTAGGACATCCTCAATCATGAATGAAATTGGGCCGTTACCTGTCCAGCCGACAAAGTCATACTTGACCATGTTCGTCGTCTTGTCATCTTTCTTCACTGATGCCGCCGACTGATCACTCATAGATGTTATCCCTGGAGAGAAGTACAACCCATTTGGATCAACAGTCACGCCGTCTAATAAAGGTGAACGGACAGGCTGAGAACCACCTGTCTCCGTTAAGGAATTTTGCAAATATTTGCCATCTTGCTTTGTCGAGGCATAGTTTTCCCAGAATGTGCCTGTATTCTTGAAAACTTCATCTATGGCATCAATATATCGCTGAGCGCCTTTCTGCGCGTCATCGTTTAATCCTGCCGCATCCAATCCCTTAATCACCATGTAATTGGTTGGCGCCCATACGCCACCTTTCCAGTAGTTCCCAGTGGTTGAGTATCGACTGTCATCCTTGGCTAAGGCCGCAAACGGCATATCAGTATAAAACTTATCTGGGTCAAAAAGCTTATCTCGCAGAGACTGCGCCTGTTGTTCATTTGCCACCCCAGCAATCAACGGCCAGAATCCAGCAATACTATCCACTTTAAAGAACTTGCCGTCCTTATCAACTTCGTAATACTGACCGTCAGTAGGATCCCAATTATACTTATTCCTGGATTATTCACCTCGGTATTGGGGACATGAAATCGCATCTGGCCGGTCTGAAAGCAACGTTTGGAGCGTTGCGAATACTGACTGAGCGGAGAAGTTGGTGATCGATGCACCACGAACAGACCGACCCAGTTTTCGGCTCGACGCACGACCTATTCAGTTATTCAGTTCAGGTCGCCAACTGATGGACTTCGTCCATGAGCCGACTAAACCAGTTCTTGTAAACATAGTTAGAAGCAAGATGAATCACCACACGACGGGCGTGCCAAGTAATCCTACCGGCGATGTGAAAGAGACTGAACCGTAGCGAGGAGATGGTTGAACGACGGTCTTCCGAGACAAAGAGCTGTTTAAAGAGCTGAACCAGGTTATAGGCAATACCGGTGATCAAGGCTCGTGCAGTGTTCCGTGCAAAAGTTGAG